>CBHYLO010000022.1:0-17950 GCA_966128675.1 uncultured bacterium
CCCCTGACCTCTTGAATGCCATTCAAGCGCTCTCCCAACTGAGCTACGCCCCCGGCGTCCTGGTAGCGCACGGTGCGGCGAACCGCGCCGATGCGGCGTCCCAGGAACGAAGGATCGTAGTCGCGTGTATCCCTGATGTCAAGCGATCGGCAGGCGTACTCGGGCTAGCGGAACCGTCAAGGGCAGGTAATTTGCAGCGCCCGCGGATACGTGTTCGTAACGGCTGTGTCGGCCGTTCGTCCCCTGCGGCGAGGGCCGGCGAGTGGCGCGACGGAACGCGCGTGCTGGATGCGAGGAACACCGCATCGCCGGCCGGCGGAACGTCGCGTGATCGTGCGCCCGCTGCACCGCTGGGCCCAGCGGCGACGTTCCGGGCGATCGGGGCCAGCTGCGTCGGCCCCCGTCGCTGCGAATGCCGCCCGACCGGGCAACGCTCGATCCGCGCGCCGCGGTGCAGGCACGGCAGTCCGCGCGCGGCTGCGTACGTGGCTGGTCGATTGGCATTTGTTCGGCTGCTGAACCGCCGCCTCCGCGGCGGGCGGCGGCAGGTTCGCGTCCGACTCGAGCGTCCCGGTCCTCGTACCGCCCCTCGATCCCACGCGCCCGCCGCCGGTCGTGCACCGGAGACCGACGGCTCCCACGCGCCGCGGCGCGCCCCCTGCGGGCGCGACGCACGCTCCCAACACACTTCCTCACGCGAACGCGTCTCAGGATACGCACGATGACTGAAGTCAAGCGGAAGCGCCGCCGGGCCGCCGCGCCCGCGGGCATCGCGCCCAGCGAGCCGGAGCGCGACATCCTCGACCAGTACCTCTACGAGGTCAGCACCTATCCCCTGCTCAAGGGGGACGAGGAGATCCAGCTCGCGCGCAAGATCCGCAGCGGCGACCAGGACGCGCTCCAGGAGCTCGTGAAGCGGAACCTCCGCTTCGTCATCTCCGTCGCCAAGAAGTACCAGAACCGCGGCCTCCCGCTCATCGACCTGATCGGCGAGGGGAACGTCGGCCTGCTCACCGCCGCCCGGAAGTTCGATCCCGACCAGGGCGTGAAGTTCATCTCGTACGCGGTGTGGTGGATCCGCCAGGCGATCCTGTCGTCGCTCGCGCGCCAGGGCCGCACCGTGCGCGTGCCGCTCAACCGCACCGCCGACCTCTCGCGCATCATCAAGGCGAGCGAGATCCTCCGGCAGAAGCTCCGCCGCGAGCCCTCGCCCGAGGAGCTGGCGCAGCTCACCGGCCTCTCGGTCGACGTCGTGCAGTCGCTCGCCGCGCTCAACACCGGCGACGTCCGCCTCGACGCCCCGATGGACCCCGAGGGCGACCGCTCGCTCATCGAGCGCTTCGTCGCCGACGAGATGCCCGACACGGAGGAGGAGGCGATGAACCGCTTCCTCACCGACGAGATCGAGACGGCGCTCAACACGCTGCCGCCGCGCGACGCCAAGGTCCTCCGCCTGTACTTCGGGCTCGAGGGCGGGCGCGAGCACACGCTCGAGGAGATCGGCTCGATGCTCGGCGTCACCCGCGAGCGCGTCCGCCAGCTCCGCGACCGCGCGCTCAAGCGGCTCCGCGAGGGCGACGTCGGCCGGGCCCTGGGCTCCTTCGCCGCCTGAGCCTCCCCGGGCGCTGCGGACTGCGGGCTGCGGATCTCATCCGCGGCCCGCATTTCGTATCGGGGTGGGCCGTCTCGTGGTAAGTTGCCGCGGGGTCATCCGCAGCCCGCAGTCCGCCGCCCTTTCATGATCCAGCTGAAAAACGTTCACAAGGCGTTCGGCCCGAAGAAGGTCCTCCAGGGCTTCACGCTCGACGTGCCCGAGGGGGAGACGATGGTCATCATCGGCTACTCCGGCACCGGGAAGAGCGTCGCCATCAAGCACATCGTCGGGCTGCTGGAGCCCGACGCGGGCGAGGTGTGGGTGGACGGCCAGCGCGTCGACGAGCTGCCCCGGCGCGACCTCTACGCGCTGCGCGCGAAGATCGGCTACGTCTTCCAGTTCGCCGCGCTGTTCGACTCGATGAACATCGGCGAGAACGTCGCCATGGGGCTGCGCAAGCAGGGCGGGCTGACCGAGGACGAGATCAAGGCGCGCGTCGCCGAGGCGCTCGACCTCGTCGACCTGCCGGGCGTCGAGGCCCGCTTCCCGGCCGAGCTGTCCGGCGGGATGCGCAAGCGCGTCGGAATCGCGCGCGCGATCGCGCTGCGGCCCAAGTACATCCTCTACGACGAGCCGACCACGGGCCTCGACCCCGTGACGAGCGCGGTCATCGACCGCCTCATGGTCCGCATGCGCGAGAAGCTGGGCGTCACGGGCGTGGTGATCACGCACGACATGCGCAGCGCCTACACGGTGGGGACGCGCATCGCGATGCTCTACGAGGGGCGCGTGCGCTGGGAGGGCACGATCGAGGAGATCCACGAGACGACGGATCCGATCGTGCGGCAGTTCGTCGAGGGGCGCGCCGAGATCGAGGGCGGGCACACCGACGAGTTCGCGGTGGTGCGCGAGCCGTCGCCGGGGGCCGCGGCGTGAGTCCGCGCGGCCGGGCGCGCGAGGAGGTGTCGGCCGGCGGCGTGGTGTTCCGCTACGGCGCGGCCGCGGACGGCGCGCGCGAGCCGCTCTTCCTCCTGATCCGGGACAGCTACCGCAACTGGGGCTTCCCCAAGGGGCACCTGGAGGACGGCGAGGGCCCCGAGTGCGCCGCCCTGCGCGAGGTGGCCGAGGAGACCGGGCTCGGCGAGCTGGCGGTGGCGGGCGTGATCGAGACCATCGACTGGTACTTCCGCTTCCGCGGCCGGCTGATCCACAAGGTCTGCCACTTCTACCTCATGCGGACCGACCGGGCGTCGACCTGTCCGCAGCGGTCGGAGGGGATCACGGCCTGCCGCTGGGCGCCCTTCGACGAGGCGGTCGCGCTGGTGTCGTACGCGAACGCGCGCGAGGTGCTGCGGCGCGCCCACGCGATGGTCTGCGACCTGGCGGGCGGCGACGGCGCGGCGCCGGGCGACGACGGGCTCGCGGGCGTCCGGGGCACGGCCGATGCGGCGCCCAGCGCCGTCGGCGCGGGGGAGACGGCCGTCGCCCGCGTCCGGCCGCCCCGGGCCGACGGGGCCGGCGACGGCGACGGCCGGGTCGGCCGCCCCCTGCTGGGGAGCCCGGAGCCGGGCCCCGCCCGCTAGGCTTCCCGCCACCCCCGGGGCCGGGCGCGCCCGACCCCCGCGTCGGCGCGGCGGACCCCCGTCCGTTGTGTAAATCGGCGACTTGTGATTATTTTCACAAGCTCTCCTCGACACGACCCACCGCCGCCGGCGTTCGCGGCTTTTTCCCTTCCTGCGCTATGGCTAGCGAAACCACCCTCCGTCCGGGCGAGATCAAGGACATCCTCCTCCGCGAGATCGAGTCGGCCGACCTGCACGCCCTCGACGTCGAGGAAGTGGGGACGGTCCTCGAGGTGAAGGACGGGATCGCGCGCATCTACGGGCTCCAGCAGGCGATGGCCGGCGAGATGCTCGAGTTCACCGCGTCCGAGACCGGTGAGGTCATCACGGGCCTCGCGCTGAACCTCGAGGAGGACAACATCGGCGCCGTCATCCTGGGGGACTACCTCGGGCTGAAGGAGGGCGACGACGTCCGCCGTACCTCGCGCGTGCTCGAGGTGCCGGTGGGTCCCGCGCTCGTCGGCCGCGTCGTCGATCCGCTCGGCCGTCCGATCGACGGGCTGGGCGAGGTCCGCGCGACCACCACGCGCAAGGTCGAGAGCGCGGCGCCGGGCATCATCGTCCGCACGCCCGTGCGCGAGCCGCTGCAGACCGGCATCAAGGCCATCGACTCGATGATCCCGATCGGCCGCGGCCAGCGCGAGCTGATCATCGGCGACCGCGGCACCGGCAAGACGGCGATCGCGATCGACACGATCATCAACCAGAAGGGCCAGGGCGTCATCTGCGTCTACGTCGCGATCGGCCAGAAGGCCTCGACGATCGCCGGCGTCGTGCAGCGCCTGAAGGACGCGGGCGCGCTGGACTACACGATCATCGTCGCCGCCGCCGCGTCGGACCCGGCGCCCATGCAGTACATCGCGCCCTACTCGGGCGCCGCGATGGCCGAGTACTTCATGTACAACGAGGGCCGTCCGACGCTCTGCGTCTACGACGACCTCACCAAGCAGGCCGCCGCGTACCGCCAGATCTCGCTCGTGCTGCGCCGCCCGCCGGGCCGCGAGGCGTACCCGGGCGACGTGTTCTACCTCCACTCGCGTCTCCTCGAGCGCGCGGCCAAGCTGCGCGAGGACGACGGCATCGTGGACGGCAAGACGATCCTGAAGCCGGGCGGCTCGCTGACGGCGCTGCCGATCATCGAGACGCAGGCCGGCGACGTGTCGGCGTACATCCCGACGAACGTCATCTCGATCACCGACGGCCAGATCTTCCTCGAGTCCGACCTGTTCAACGCCGGCGTGCGCCCGGCCGTGAACGTCGGCATCTCGGTGAGCCGCGTGGGCGGCTCGGCGCAGACGAAGGCGATGAAGAGCGTCGCCGGCCGCCTGCGCCTCGACCTGGCGCAGTTCCGCGAGCTGGAGGCGTTCGCCGCCTTCGCCTCGGACCTCGACCAGGCGACGCGCCGCCAGCTCGACCGCGGCGCCCGCACCGTCGAGATCCTCAAGCAGCCGCAGTACTCGCCGCTGTCGGTCGAGGAGCAGGTGATGGTGATCTACGCGGTGACCAACGGCTTCCTCGACGCGATCCCGGTCAACCGGATCCGCGAGTGGGAGCGCGGCTTCCTCGACTACGCGCGCACGCAGTACCCGCAGGTCGGCGACACCATCCGCACCTCGAAGGCGCTGGGCAAGGACGTCGAGGCCGATCTGAAGCGCGCCATCGAGGCGTACACGCAGCTCTTCGGCGCCGCCAAGTAACCCGCCATGGCCAAGGGTCGCGAGCTCAAGGGTCGCATCAAGTCCGTCGAGAACACGCGCAAGATCACGCGCACGATGGAGATGGTGGCGACCTCCAAGATGAAGCGCGCGCAGGATCGCGTGGTGGCCGCCCGGCCCTACGCGATGGCGCTCGGGGAGGTGCTCTCGCGCCTCTACTCGCCCGAGCTGGCCGAGCGCTTCCCGCTGCTGCGCCAGCCGGCGCGGCAGCGCCGCGTCGCGGTGCTCCTGCTGACGTCGAACCGCGGCCTCGCCGGCGCGTTCAACGCGAACCTCATCAAGGAGGCGCGCGCGCGCGTCGCCGAGCTGGAGGCGCGCGGCGCGCAGGTCGACCTGCACGTGGTCGGCCGCAAGGGCATCGGCTTCTTCAAGTACGTGAACCGCGCGATGCTCACGCAGCGCACGGACATCACCGACCGCCCCACCGCGGACGACGCGGCGTCGCTGGTCGAGGGGCTGATGCAGGAGTTCATCGCCGGGACGCTGGACGGCGTGTACGTCGTGTACGCCCAGTTCCGCAGCGCGCTCTCCACGCCGCCGACGACGACGCAGGTGCTGCCCGTGCAGCCGCCCGCGAAGACGGACGCGGGCATGCAGCGCGACTACCTGCTGTACCCCTCGGCGGAGGAGCTCCTCACCGAGCTGCTCCCCTCGTACGTGCGCAACAGCGTCTACCGCGCGCTCGCCGAGACCGCCGCCGCCGAACAGGGCGCGCGCCGGACGGCGATGAAGAGCGCGACGGACAACGCGAGCGAGATGCTCAACCTGCTGAAGCGCACCTACAACCGTGCCCGCCAGGCCCAGATCACGCAGGAGATCGCGGAGATCGTCGGCGGCGCGGCGGCCCTCTAAACCACACCGGCTTCCATCATGGCTACCGCCGTCGCCACCAAGAACATCGGCAAGGTCGTGCAGGTCATCGGCCCGGTCCTCGACGTCGAGTTCGAGGCCGAGCACCTGCCCGAGATCTACAACGCGCTGCGCATCACCGGCACGGCGCCGGACGGGTCGCAGATCAACGTCGTGGCCGAGGTGCAGCAGCACGTCGGGCGCAACCAGGTGCGCGCCGTCGCCATGTCCACGACCGACGCCGTCGTGCGCGGCATGGACGTGATCGACACGGGCGCCGCGATCTCGGTGCCGGTCGGCGCGCCCGCGCTCGGCCGCATCCTGAACGTGCTCGGCGAGCCGGTGGACAACGGCGCCGAGATCCCCGCCGACGCGCTGCGCTGGCCGATCCACCGCGGGTCGCCGGAGTTCGTGTCGCTCGAGCCGAAGACCGAGGTCTTCGAGACGGGCATCAAGGTCATCGACCTGATCGCCCCGTTCGTGAAGGGCGGCAAGATCGGTCTCTTCGGCGGCGCCGGCGTCGGCAAGACGGTCGTCATCCAGGAGCTGATCAACAACGTCGCCAAGGGCCACGGCGGCAAGTCCGTGTTCTGCGGCGTGGGCGAGCGCACGCGCGAGGGCAACGACCTGTACCTGGAGTTCCAGGAGGCGGGCATCCTCGACAAGGTGGCGCTGATCTACGGCCAGATGAACGAGCCGCCGGGAGCGCGCCTGCGCGTCGGCCTCGCGGGTCTCACGGTCGCCGAGTACTTCCGCGACGAGGAGAACGCGGACGTGCTGGTGTTCATCGACAACATCTTCCGCTTCACGCAGGCCGGCTCCGAGGTGTCCGCGCTGCTCGGCCGCATGCCGAGCGCCGTGGGCTACCAGCCGACGCTGGCGACGGAGATGGGCGAGCTGCAGGAGCGCATCACGTCGACGCGCAACGGCTCGATCACGTCGGTGCAGGCGATCTACGTCCCGGCCGACGACCTCACGGATCCGGCGCCGGCGACCGCGTTCGCCCACCTGGACGCCACGGTCGTGCTGAACCGCAAGATCACGGAGCTCGGCATCTACCCGGCCGTCGATCCGCTCGACTCGACGTCGCGCATCCTCGACGCGCAGTACCTGGGCGAGCGCCACTACCGCGTGGCCACCGAGGTGCAGCGCATCCTGCAGCGCTACAAGGAGCTGCAGGACATCATCGCCATCCTCGGCATGGACGAGCTGTCCGAGGACGACAAGCGCATCGTGGCGCGCGCGCGCCGCATCCAGCGCTTCATGTCGCAGCCGTTCCACGTCGCCGAGCAGTTCACGGGCATCCCGGGCAAGTACGTGAAGCTCGAGGAGACCATCAGCTCGTTCGAGCGCCTCACGCAGGGCGAGTTCGACCACCTGCCGGAGCAGGCGTTCTTCATGGCGGGCGGCGTCGAGGACGTGATCGCCAACGCCGAGAAGCTCAAGGGCTGAGGCCAGCCGTGATCAAGGTCTCGGTGATCTCGCCGGAGCGCGTCCTGTTCGAGGGCGAGGTGGACGCGCTCGTGGCGCCGGCGTACGACGGCGAGGTGGGGATCCTCAGCGGCCACGCGCCGATGATGACGCTCCTCGGCCGTGGCGAGCTGCGGCTCGGCGCGGGAGCGGCGGCGCGGCGCTTCAGCGTCGCCGGCGGCTTCCTGCAGGTGGTGGACGACCAGGTGCGCGTGGTCACCGAGCAGGCGTCGGAGCTGACCGCGGCGCGCTGAGTCGGCGCCGGCCAGGCACACGGAACGGAGCGGGGCCCGGGCGCGTTTGCGCGCTCGGGCCCCGCGTGCGTTCGGCGCGTTCCGCGCGCGGCGCGCCCGCGATCGCACGCATGCGGGGACGAACCGTTCGTCGCGCACATCTTCCGTACGAATACGGAACTTGCGCGTGATGCCGGGCGCTGGCGAGCTTGCGCGCCCGCACGACCACCCGCCATGCGTCCGGCCGCGTCACGCGCCGGATCCCGCCGCTGCAGCACCGACAGCGCCCGCCCCAGGTCGCTCGTAAACCATTCACTGCTGAGATGTGACCGGCCGCGCGGAACACGGGTCCACCCGTTGTCCGCGTGCGTTCCGTCACACGTCCGGCACGCCGCATCCCGAGCCGCCCGCGTGCGGCTCCTTCCAGTTCGAGTCGTCCCGCTCCCGCTCACCGATGGGCGAGGTGCGGTTCCACACGCCGGACCGCTCGCGCTCCCATCCGGGGGCCGCGAGGTCGCGGCGCTACAGACGGACAGGACCCTCTCCTGTCCGGTCCCGCGTTTCGATTGGGGTGTACGGAGGATGAAGACATGATGCGTGGTACGAAGTGGGCATTCGCGCTGGTGCTCGGTGCCGTCGCGGCGCCGGGGATGCTCGCGGCACAGGATGCGTCCACCGGAATCATCACCGGTCGCGTGACCGACGCCGCCAACGGCCGCCCGATCCCGTCGGCGCAGGTGCAGGTCGTCGGCACCTCGCTCGGCGCCCTCACGAACGACCAGGGCACGTACACCATCCGCGCCGTGCCGGCGCGCACGGTGACGGTGCGCGCGCTGCGCGTCGGCTATGCCGAGCGCTCGGGCACGGTCGCGGTGACGGGCGGGCAGACGGCGACGCTGAACCTCGTCATGAGCTCCTCGGCCGTCTCGCTGACGCCGGTCGTGACGACGGCGACGGGCGAGCAGCGCCGCGTCGAGGTGGGCAACGCCGTCGCGACGGTCGACGCCGCCAAGGTCGTCGAGCAGTCGCCGGTCGCGAACATCAACGACCTGCTGAACTCGCGCGCCCCCGGCGTGCAGCTGCAGACGAGCGGCGCGACGGGCGCCGGCGCCCGTATCCGCATCCGCGGCACGAACTCGCTGTCGCTGTCGAACGATCCGGTCTACATCGTCGACGGCGTGCGCATCGAGGCCTCCTCGAACGGCGGCCGCGCGCAGTCCCTCGGTGTCGGCGGCACGGTGACGAGCCGTCTGAACGACATCAACCCCGAGGAGATCGAGAACATCGAGGTGATCAAGGGCCCGTCGGCGGCGACGCTGTACGGCACCGACGCCGCCAACGGCGTCATCGTGATCACCACGAAGAAGGGCCGCGCCGGCCGCCCGCAGTGGACGGCGTACACCGAGCAGGGCGGGATCCGCTACCTCCAGGACTTCCCGACCAACTACTCGGCGTTCGGCACCAACATCGCCACGGCGGCCAACGGCACCGTGACGCGCACGCCGACCACGACGTGCTTCCTGACCGCGGTCGCGGCGGGCACCTGCACGCGGGACAGCCTGACGACGCTGAACATCCTGAAGGACAAGGATCTCACGATCTTCGGCACGGGCTACCGCAACCAGTACGGCCTGCAGCTCGGCGGCGGCAGCGAGGCGGTGCGCTACTTCGTCGCCGGTGAGCTCGAGGGCGAGCGCAGCCCGCTCCAGCTCCCCGAGTTCGAGCGCACGCGCCTGAACCAGCTCGGCCGCTCGATCGCGGAGATCGTCGACCAGCCGAACCAGATGGAGAAGAAGTCGGCGCGCATCAACCTGAACGCGTCGCCGACCTCGAAGCTCGACTTCGGCCTCCAGACGTCGTACATCGACCTGGATCAGCGGCTGCCGAACCTGGACAACAACCTGTTCAGCCCCTTCGCGCAGGCGCTCTTCGGCTTCGGCTACCGCACGACGGGCGTGACGACGACGGGCGCGACGCTGAACGGCTACCGCAACTTCACGCCGGCCGACATCTACGAGGAGTCGTACACGCAGGCGGTCAACCGCGTGCTGACGGCGGCGAACGCGAACTTCCGTCCGACCGACTGGCTCTCGTCGCGCGCGAACGTCGGCGTCGACTACATCGGCCGCCGCGAGACCGACATCTGCCGCTTCGCGACCTGCCCGGACAACGGCACGACGCGCCTCGGCTTCTCGGTCGACAGCCGCAGCGAGATCTTCCAGTACACGAGCGACGTCAACGCGACGGCCTCGTTCCAGCCGCTCGAGACGCTCGGCTCGAAGACGACGTTCGGCGGGCAGTACATCCGCAACGTCTACACGCGCGGGCAGTCGACGGGCGTGACGCTGCCGCCGGGTGGCGTGACGCCGCCGGCCGGCTCGGTGCAGTCGGTCGCCGCGACGAACGACGAGACGCGCACGCTCGGCTTCTTCGTCGAGCAGGCGCTGGCCTGGCGCGAGCGGCTGTTCGTCACCGCCGCGATGCGCTACGACGACAACAGCGCGTTCGGCGCCGACTTCAGCGGCGTGGTCTACCCGAAGGCGAGCTTCTCGTGGCTCGTGTCCGACGAGTCGTTCTTCCCGAAGCCGGCGTGGCTGGACAACCTGCGCATCCGCTCGGCCCTCGGTGAGTCGGGCGTGCGCCCGGGCACCAACGACGCGCTGCAGTTCCTGACGGGCGGCCGCGAGGCGACGGCGCGTCTGGCCGCGGCGGACCTGCCGGGCCTGACGCTCAACGCGCCGGGCAACGCGAACCTCAAGCCCGAGACGACCCGCGAGTTCGAGGGCGGCCTCGAGGCCTCGTTCTTCGGCAACCGCCTGAACACCGAGCTGACGTACTACAACAAGGAGTCGCGCAACGCCCTCATCGCGCGCATCCTGCCGCCGTCGCTCGGCACCGGCGCGACCACGCGCTTCGAGAACCTGGGCTCGGTGACGAACAAGGGCCTGGAGGCGCTGATCAACGCGCAGCTCGTGCAGCGTCGCGCGTTCGGCTGGGACGTGACGGTCAGCGGCTCGCAGAACTCGAACAAGCTCGTCGACCTGGGCGGCGTGCCGCCGCAGATCGGCGCGACGATCCAGCAGCGCGCGGGCTTCCCGCTGAACGGCTACTGGCAGCGCCCGTACACGTACGCGGACGCGAACGGCGACAACATCATCGTCGCCAGCGAGGTCACGGTCGCCGACTCCGCGCAGTTCATCGGCTACTCGATCCCGAAGCGCGAGATCACGTTCACGAACGGGTTCGACCTCTTCGACCGCCGCTTCCGCATCCAGGCGCTCGTCGACTACAAGGGCGGCCACTACCTGTACAACAACACCGAGCGGTTCAAGTGCGGTGACGCCACGAACTGCCGCGGGCGCCTCGATCCGACCGCGTCGCTGGCCGAGCAGGCCCGCGCCGTCGCCGGCTTCACGGTCCCGGCCGCGCAGCGCACGCTGGTGGGCTACATGGAGAAGGCGGACTTCGTCCGCTTCCGCGAGCTCTCGGCGACGTTCACGGCGCCGGACGCGTGGGCCTCGCGCCTCCTGCGCGCGCGCGGCCTGAGCGCCACGCTCGCCGCCCGCAACCTCGCGCTGTTCACGGACTACACGGGCATGGACCCGGAGAGCTCGTACGGCCAGACGGACGCCCCGAACGACTTCCTGACGGTTCCGCCGCCGTCGTACCTGTCCCTGCGGCTGAACGTCCGGTTCTGAGGTGTCTTCCGTGCCTATTCCCGCATTCCAGATGAAGAATCGCATGCTGCACCACCGCGCCAGCCAGCTGGCCCGCCGGTTCGCGGTCGTCGCGACCGTCTGCGCCAGCGGCGTGGCGGCCGCCTGCAACCCGAGCGAGGTCCTCGACGTCGTCGATCCCGACATCATCGCTCCCGAGCAGGTGAACGACTCGGCCGGCGCCGAGGCGCTCCGCATCGGCGCGCTCGCGCGCTTCAACGGCGCGACCAGCGGCCTCGCCCTCTCGGGCACCGAGGGGCTGTTCATCCTCAGCGGCACGCTGGCCGACGAGCTCCGCTCGTCGGACACGTTCGTGCAGCGTGACGAGACCGACGCGCGCGGCATCTCGCTCAGCAACGCGAACCTGAACACGGCGATCCGCGACGCCCAGCGCGCGCGGCTCTCCGCGGCGCAGGCGAAGCGCGCACTCCTGAAGTACGCCGTCAGCCGGAAGTCGCAGGCCGCCGAGATGCTGTTCGTCGAGGCGTACATGGAGAACCTGATGGCGGAGACGCTCTGCAGCGGCCTCACCTTCAGCGACTTCATCGACGGCGCCGAGTCCCTCGGCGAGCGCAACACGACCGCCCAGGCGCTGCAGCGGGCGCTCGCGCATGCCGACTCGGCGATCGCGATGGCGACCGGCACCGACGCCCTCGCGGGCACGGTGCGCAACGCCGCCGCGGTCACCAAGGGGCGCATCCTGCTCAACCTCGGCCGGTTCGCGGACGCCGCCACGGCGGTCGCCTCGGTGCCGACGACGTTCGTGCTGAACGCGGAGCAGTCGCAGACAAGCCGCGACAACGCCGCCTGGTCGTGGATCAACAACCAGCGCCGCTTCACGGTCGTCGACAAGGAAGGGACGAACGGCCTGGACTTCATCACGGCCAACGACCCGCGCGTCCCGGTCGCGGCGCGCGTCGCCAACGGCGGGTTCGACGCCAACGTCGACCTGTACCGCCAGAACCTGTACCCGACGCGCGAGACGAGCTTCCCGCTCATCACGGGCATCGAGGCGCGCCTGATCGAGGCCGAAGCGGCGCTGCAGGCCAACAACCCGACGCTCTTCCTGAGCAAGCTCAATGACCCCCGCTCGGCCAGCCGCACCCTGGGTGCGGTGACCGTCACGCCGGCGCAGCTGCCGGCGCTCGCGGATCCGGGCAGCCAGGCGGCGCGCGTGGACCTGCTGTTCCGCGAGCGGGCGTTCTGGATGTACCTGACGGGGCACCGCCTGGGCGACCTGCGCCGCCTCGTGCGCCAGTACAACCGCCCGGCGAACTCGGTCTACCCGACGGGCGCCTGGCTCGCGGGCACCGGCAACTACGGGACGGACGTGAACCTGCCCGTCACGCAGGCCGAGGAGAACAACCCGAACTTCACCGGTTGCATCGACCGCAACGCGTGAGGGCGGGCGGGGGGGGGGGGCGCGCCCGGCCCCGACGACCCCCCCCCCCCCCCACGGGCCCCCCCCCCCGGGGGCCGTGCCCCGCGTGGGGGGGGGGGGGCCCGGCCCGCCCCCCCCCCCCCGCTGTGCGTCGGCCCCGGAAAATGACAAATCGACGCGAATTCTTCACGTTTCGCGCGTGACGCGGACGTGCCACACCCGGGTCTCCATCGCTGGAACGCGGCCCTTGCCGAATCGTGTGCACCGCTGGACACTTGTTGCGTTCCGGACGGCACCCGCCTCTCGAGGCTGGTGCCCTGCGGTCATCGGCGACGCCCAGCGGCCGCGTCGCCAACGCGCCACACGCCGTGTCCACCTCGCGTGGACACCCACTCCGGACACCGCCCTCGGGCGGCGTCCGCACCAACCCGGTGACCCGTCGTGCGGGGAACGCGGAGGAAAGAGAGATGAGTCGTGCAATGCAGTGGCTGGCCGGGGTGCTGGTGGCGATCGGCGCAGGCCCGCTCGCCGCGCAGCAGACCGGCGTCGTCACCGGACGCGTCACGGATGCCGCCAGCGGCGCGCCCGTGCCCTCGGCCCAGGTGCAGGTCGTCAGCACCAATCTCGGTGCCCTGACGGACGCCCAGGGGCGCTACACCATCCGGGCAGTCCCCGCGCGCGCGGTCACCATCCGCGTGCTCCGCGTCGGCTACCAGGAGCAGACGCGCCCCGCGACGGTCACCGCAGGGCAGACGCTCACGCTGGACATCGCCATCCGGCAGGCCTCGATCAGCCTGACGCCCGTCGTCACCACGGCGACCGGTGAGACGCGGCGCGTCGAGATCGGCAACGCGATCTCCACCATCGACGCCGCGAAGGTCGCGGAGACGGCGCCGGTCAGCAACGTCGCCGACCTGCTCAACTCGCGCGCGCCCGGCGTGACGGTGCTCAGCGGCACGCAGACGGGCACCGGCCAGCGCGTCCGCATCCGCGGCGCCAACAGCCTGTCGCTCAACAACGATCCGATCTACGTGATCGACGGCGTGCGCATGACGAGCAACGCCGCCTCGGGCTTCTCGACCGGCGGCAACCGTCCGAGCCGCGTCGGCGACCTCAATCCCGAGGAGATCGAGAACATCGAGATCGTGAAGGGCCCGTCGGCCGCCACGCTCTACGGCACCGACGCCGCCAACGGCGTCATCGTCATCACCACCAAGAAGGGGCGCGCCGGCAAGGCGCAGTGGACGGTGTACGGCGAGGGCGGTCTGATCAAGGACCTGAACGACTACACGACCAACTACACCATCGCGGGCCACTCGCCGGGCTCCACGGCCTACCGCCAGTGCACGCTGCCCCAGGTCTCGTCGGGCAACTGCATCAAGGACAGCGTCCGCGTCTACAGCCCGATCAACGATCCCGACGCCACGCCGCTCGGCACGGGCAACCGCGCGCAGGTCGGCGTGCAGGTCTCCGGCGGCACCGAGGCCGTGCGCTACTTCATCTCCGCCGAGCGCGAGGACGAGAAGGGCCTGCTGGAACTGCCCGCCTTCGAGCGTCGCCGCTACGACTCGCTCGGCGTGAGCATCCCGGAGTGGGTCGAGCGCCCGAACCAGCTCGGCAAGAACAGCTTCCGCGCGAACCTGAACGCCGCGATCAACCCGAAGCTCGACGTCGGCGTCAACGCGGGCTACGTCAACAGCGACGCCCGGTTCTCGCTCGAGTCGAACGCGACGGCCGGTCTCGGCTCGCACCTGTTCGGCGGCCCGGGCTACCGCGACAACGGCACGGTCTCCGGCGTCGGCACGGCGCTCAACGGCTATCGCGCCTGGACGCCCGGCTACTCGTGGGAGGAGAAGACGGGGCAGGGCGTCGACCGCTTCATCGGCGCGGCGACCATCCAGTATCGCCCGACCACGTGGCTCTCGACGCGCGCCAACGTCGGCAGCGACCTCACCGCGCGCGTCGACGACAACCTGCTGCTGCGCGGCAACGGCCCGCCGATCAGCGCGACCTACCGCAACGGCTTCAAGTTCAACGCGCGCACCAACCTGCGGAACATCACCAGCGACCTGGCGGCGACCGCCTCGGTGAACCCGCGCGAGTGGCTCAACTCGAAGACCACGGTCGGCGCGCAGTACATCAGCTACAAGCTCGATCAGGGCCAGGCCGGCGGTGAGGACCTGCCGCCGGGCACGCAGACGGCGGGGCAGGGCGCGATCCCGAGCAGCTCGGAGAGCACGGTCCTGCAGAAGACGCTCGGCGTGTTCGTCGAGGAGGCGCTGGCCTTCCGCGACCGCCTGTTCCTGACGGGCGCCGTGCGCACGGACCAGAACAGCGCCTTCGGCACGAACTTCCAGAACGTGTTCTACCCCAAGGCCAGCCTGTCGTGGCTCGTCTCCGAGGAGGGCTTCTTCCCGGAGATCCCGGGGATGGACAACCTCCGCCTGCGCGCGGCCTACGGCGCGTCGGGCGTGCAGCCGGGCCCCAACGACGCGCAGCGCAACTTCGGCGGCACGACGCCGAACGTGAACTCCGTCGACCAGCCGGGCGTCGTGTTCACCGACGTCGGCAACACGAACCTGAAGCCGGAGCGCACGTCCGAGGTCGAGACGGGCTTCGAGGCGAAGTTCTTCGGCAGCCGCCTCGGGCTCGACCTGACCTACTACCACAAGATCACGAAGGACGCGCTCATCTCGGCCATCGTCGCCCCGTCGCTCGGCGCCGCGACCAGCGTGCGCCAGAACATCGGCTCGGTGCGGAACTCCGGCTGGGAGATGCTGCTCAACGCGCAGCTCGTGGATCGCCGCGCGGTCGGCTTCGACCTGACGCTGAACGGCTCGATCAACGGCAACGAGCTGGTGAGCCTCGGCGGCACGCCGCCGCAGATCGGGACCACCACGCGCGCGGTCGAGGGCTATCCGCTGTTCGGCCTGTGGGCGCAGCCGATCACGGGCTGGGAGGACAAGAACGGCGACAAGATCCTGACGTACAACGCGGACCCGGCGAAGAACGAGGTGTTCGTCGGCGACTCGGCGATCTTCCGCGGGTACAGCGCGCCGCGCTACCAGGCGGCGCTGACGTCGGGGCTCGACCTGTTCAACCGGCGCTTCCGCATCCAGTCGCTGCTCGACTACCGCGGCGGGAGCCTGTACTACAACAACACGGAGCGCATCCGCTGCGTGAGCCGGCAGAACTGCAACGGCCTGATGACCCCGGACGCGTCGTTCGAGGAGCAGGCGATGGTCGTCGCCACGCGCGACCACCCCTCCAAGACGCTCGACGGCTTCTTCCAGCCGGGCGCGTTCCTGCGCCTGCGCGAGGTCTCCGCGACGCTCCAGCTGCCGCCGAGCCTCCTGCAGCGCATCGGGCCGGTGCGCTCGGTCGCGCTGACGGGCACGGCCCGCAACCTGGCGCGCTGGACGAACTACCGCGGCGCGGATCCGGAGACCGACTTCACCGCCAGCGAGGGCGGGAACAACCCGTCGGACTTCCAGACCGTGGCACCGCCCAGCTTCTTCATTCTCCGCCTGAACGTCGGCTTCTGAGGGCTCTCGACACATGACCCATAACGCACCCCGCGTGCACCGCCGCGCGCAGCTGCTGCGCGCCGCGGGTACGGCCCTCCTCGCCGCCGGCGTCCTGCAGGGCTGCGGCGACGTGACCGACACGCTGCTCGAGGCCACGGATCCGGACCTCATCACGCCCCAGAGCGTGCAGTCGCCCGAGGGCGCGCAGGCGCTCTACGTCGGCTCGTTCGCGCGCCTGCGCGCGGCGACCACCGGCCTGGGCGCCGACGACCCGGGCGCCTTCCTGTTCGGCGGCCTGATGGCCGACGAGTGGTCGACCAGCTCGACCTACATCCAGAACGACGAGACGGACCAGCGGAAGGTCCTGGAGAACAACTCGCTCGTCCGGACCAACTTCCGGGCGCTCAACCGCGTGCGCACGGCGGCGAACCAGGCCATCGCCGGGCTGAAGGAGTTCCGCGCGGCCGAGACCGTGAAGGTCGCGGAGATGTACTTCCACCGCGGCTTCGTCGAGATGCAGATGGCGCAGGACTTCTGCAACGGCATCCCGATCAGCGAGGCCGCGACCGAGGAGTTCGTGCTCGGCACCCCGCAGTCGGTCGCCGAGGTGCTCGGTCGCGCCGTGGCGTCGTTCGACTCGGCGATCGCGCTGTCGGGCGGCACCGCCACGGCGAACCTCCAGGTCAACCGCGCCGCGCGCATCGGCAAGGCGCGCGCGCTGCTCGGCCTGGGCACCGCACGCGCCGCGGAGGCGGCGACCACGGTGGCCGGCATCCCGACGAGCTACACGTACGACCTGACGCACTCGCTGACCGGCGGCACCAACAACCTGTGGGGGCAGAACGCCAGCTCCCGCCGGTTCACGGTCGGCGACAGCATCGAGGGCAACGCGCGCAACATCACGGTGCGGAACGCGATCCCGTTCTTCTCCCTCCAGGACCCGCGCCTGCCGGTGCGGTACACGGTGTCGACCAACGGCCGCGACACCACCAAGTCGCAGGACGGCTTCACCTTCTCGCGCACGACGACGCTCTACGGGCAGCTGACGAACGTCCCGATCGTCAACGGCATCGACGCGCGGATGGTGGAGGCGGAGGCGCGCCTGGTGGCGAACGACTTCGCCGGCATGGTCGCGATCCTGAACACGCTGCGGGCCGCGCCGCCGAAGCTCGGCGAGGTGCAGTCGACGGTCCTGCCCGCGCTGGCCGTGCCGGCCACGCGCGACGCGGCGATCGACCTGTTCTTCCGCGAGAAGGCGTTCTGGACGTTCAGCCGCGGGCAGCGCCTGGGCGACCTGCGCCGCCTCATCCGGCAGTACGGCCGCACGGCCGCCAACACCTTCCCGACCGGAGTGCACTACCGCGGCGGCGATTACGGCACGGACGTCAACTTCCCGGTGCCGACCGACGAGCGCGTGAACCCGAACTTCAAGGGCTGCACCGACCGCAACGCCTGACGGCGGCGGGACCCCGCGCGTTCGGCGCGGGGAGCGACGGGGAGGGCGCACGCGACGTGTGCCCTCCCCGTCGTGCGTCCGGACCGGCCGTCGCCGCGCACGGGGCCGGCGGGCGGTCGCACGGCCCTTGCACGGGCGCACGGCGCGCCGCCCCACGAGCTCGGGACGGCGCGCCGACCCGCGACCCGCCCCATGCCCGACCGCACGTCCCGCTTCACCGCAGCCGCCACGGCCGTCGCCGGCGTGCTGCTCGCGCTCGGCGCCGCTGCGCCGCTCGGCGCGCCGCTCGGCGCGCAGCTGCCCGGCGTCCCCACGGCGCCGGGCGCCTTCATCCGCCCCGGCGTTGCGCTGGCCGCGCACCTCGGGCTGGAGCAGCGCGCCATCCTC
>CBHYLO010000023.1:0-17948 GCA_966128675.1 uncultured bacterium
TCCTGGCCCCCGGCGCGTTCGGCCCTGTTCTGGGCGTCCCCCTGGCGTTTTGTGGTTGGGGGGGCCCCGCGCCCCGGGCCCCCCCCCTTCGACGTTCTCCCAAGACGCCGGATCAGTTCGTGTCCTGCGCCAGCGACGCCGCCGCGCCCTCGAGCTGGTACGTCTCGATCGGCAGGCAGCTGCACACGAGGTTGCGGTCGCCGTACGCGCTCTCCACGCGCCCGACGAACGGCCAGAACTTCCGCTCGCGCGTGAACTCGCTCGGGAACGCCGCCCGCTCGCGCGAGTAGCCGTGCGACCACGCGTCCGACACGACGCGCGTCATCGGGTGCGGCGCGTTCTTCAGCGGGTTGTCCGCGCGGTCCAGCGTGCCCGCCTCGATCTCGCGGATCTCCTCGCGGATCTGGATCAGCGCGTCGCAGAAGCGGTCGATCTCCTCCTTCGACTCGCTCTCCGTCGGCTCGATCATCAGCGTGCCCGCCACCGGGAAGCTGACCGTCGGCGCGTGGAAGCCGTAGTCCATCAGGCGCTTCGCGATGTCCTCGACCTCGACGCCGCTGGCCGCCTTCACGACGCGCGTGTCGACGATGCACTCGTGCGCCACCGTGCCGTTCTGCGCGCGGTACAGCACCGGGAACGCGTCGCGCAGGCGGTGCGCGGTGTAGTTCGCGTTGAGGATCGCGACCTTGGCCGCCGTCGCCAGCCCCTCGCCGCCCATCAGCTTGATGTAGACCCAGCTGATCGGGAGGATGCTCGCGCTCCCCCACGGCGCGGCCGAGATCGGGCCGATCGCCTGCGCGTGGCCGACGTCCACCACCGGGTGGCCCGGCAGGAAGGGCACGAGCTGCGGCGCGACGCCGATCGGGCCCATGCCCGGGCCGCCGCCGCCGTGCGGGATGCAGAACGTCTTGTGCAGGTTCAGGTGGCACACGTCGGCGCCGATGTCGCCCGGGCGCGCCAGCCCGACCATCGCGTTCATGTTCGCGCCGTCCATGTACACCTGCCCGCCGTGCTCGTGCACGATGGCGCAGATGTCCTTCACGGCCTCCTCGAACACGCCGTGCGTGGACGGATACGTGATCATCAGCGCCGCCAGCTGCGACGAGTGCTCCGCCGCCTTCTTGCGCAGGTCGGCGACGTCCACGTTCCCGTGCTGGTCGGTGCCCACCACCACGACCTTCATCCCGGCCATCACCGCGCTCGCCGGGTTGGTGCCGTGCGCGCTCTGCGGGATCAGGCACACGTCGCGGTGCGCCTCGCCGCGCGCGCGGTGGTACTCGCGGATCACCAGCAGCCCCGCGTACTCGCCCTGCGAGCCCGCGTTCGGCTGCAGCGACACGGCCGCGAAGCCGGTGATCTCGGCCAGGTCGTGCTCAAGCTGCGAGAACATCTCGCGGTAGCCGGCGGCCTGCGCGGGCGGCACGAACGGGTGCAGCTGCCCGAACTGCGGCCACGTCACCGGGATCATCTCCGCGGTGGCGTTCAGCTTCATCGTGCAGGAGCCGAGCGGGATCATCGAGTGCGCGAGCGACAGGTCGCGGCCCTCCAGCTTGCGGAGGTAGCGCAGCATCTCGGTCTCGCTGTGGTGCGTCGAGAACACCGGGTGCGTGAGGAACGCGCTCGTGCGCGCGAACCGCTCGTCGAAGCGCGGGTCGGCCTCGGCCAGCAGCGCGTCGATCGTCGCGTCCACGTCGGCGCCGCCGTTGAACGCCGACAGCACGTCGAGCACGTCCTGCGCACCGACCGTCTCGTCCAGCGCGATCGCCAGCACGCCCGGCTCGACGACGCGCAGGTTGATGCGGCGCGCCGCGGCCGCGTCGAGGATGTCCTGCTGCCCGTGCGTCCCGACCTCGACGCACACGGTGTCGAAGTACTCCTCGTGCGTGACGTGGAAGCCGAGCCGCTCGAGGCCGGCCTGCAGCGCCTTGGCGTGGCCGTGCACGCGCTGCGCGATGCGCGTCAGCCCCTCGGGGCCGTGCCACACCGCGTACATGCCCGCCATCACCGCCAGCAGCACCTGCGCCGTGCAGACGTTGCTGGTCGCCTTCTCGCGGCGGATGTGCTGCTCGCGCGTCTGCAGCGCCATGCGCAGCGCCGGCTTGCCGTCGGCGTCGCGGCTGACGCCGATGATGCGGCCCGGCAGCATGCGCTTGTACTCGTCCTTCGTCGCCAGGAAGGCGGCGTGCGGGCCGCCGTAGCCCATCGGCACGCCGAAGCGCTGCGAGTTGCCGACCGCGACGTCCGCGCCCCACTCGCCGGGCGGCACCAGCAGCGTCAGCGACAGCAGGTCGCAGGCGGCGGTGACGACCGCGCCGGCCGCGTGCGCCTGCTCGCAGAACCCGCGGTAGTCGCGCACCGCACCGTCGGTCGCCGGGTACTGCACCAGTGCGCCGAACACCTCGGGCCCGAACGCGAACGTCGCCGCGTCGCCCACCACCACCGTCACGCCGCGCGCCGCGGCGCGCGTGCGCACGACCTCGATCGTCTGCGGGTGGCAGTCCCTGGCGACGAAGTACGTCTCCTTCCCCGGCTTCCCCTTGGCGGCGTAGCTCATCGCCATCGCCTCGGCGGCCGCGGTGCCCTCGTCCAGCAGCGACGCGTTGGCGATCTCCAGCCCGGTCAGGTCCATGACCATGGTCTGGAAGTTCAGCAGCGCCTCCAGGCGCCCCTGCGCGATCTCGGCCTGGTAGGGCGTGTAGGCGGTGTACCAGCCCGGGTTCTCCAGCACGTTGCGCTGGATGACGGGCGGCACGAGCGTGCCGTGGTAGCCCATGCCGAGGTACGAGCGCCAGACCATGTTGCGGTCGGCGATCGCGCGCAGCTCGGCGAGCACGTCGTGCTCGGTGCGCGCGGGCCCGATGTCGAGCGTGCGGCGGAAGCGGATGTTCGCGGGCACGACCGCGTCGATGAACGCGTCGAGCGAGTCGTGGCCGAGGGCGGCGAGCATGGCCTGCTGCTCGGCCGCGCTCGGGCCGACGTGGCGGCTGACGAACGTGTCGGGCTCGAGTGCGGCGGCCAGGGGGCGGGTCGACGTCATGCGAAGGCTCGAGGGCGCTGGGCCCCGGGTGGACGGGATCGCGCGGAAGCGCGCACCGCGCCAGCGGAACCATCCCGGGACCGTGGCGTCGGGCGCGACAGCATGGAAAGCTAACGGACGCCCGAAGGTTCCGCGAAGCGACCGCGCCGCCTTGATTCCCGACCGTGCGCGTCCGCCTCCTCCCCTCCCCACCCCTGCCGGGCGCCCTGAACATGGCGCTCGACGACGCGCTCCTCGCGCGCGCGCGCGATACGGGCGAGGTGCACCTGCGCGCCTACGCGTGGGCGCGGCCGACGCTGTCGCTCGGGCGGAACCAGCGCGCGGCGGGGCTCTACGATCCCGCGCGGCTGGCCGAGCGCGGGATCGACGTCGTGCGGCGGCCCACGGGCGGCCGCGCGATCCTCCACTGGCGCGAGGTGACGTACGCCGTGACCGCGCCCCTGGGCGCGCTGGCGCCGGCCGACGCGCCCCTCAAGGCCGCCTACGCGCGCATCAACGCGGTCCTGCTCGCGGCGCTGCGGGCGATGGGGGTGCCGGCGCGCGAGGCCGTCCCGGCCGGGCGGGCCCCGCTGCCGGACGGCGCGCCCTGCTTCGAGGTCCCGACCGGCGGGGAGCTGGTGCTCGACGGCCCGGACGGCCCGCGGAAGCTGGTCGGCAGCGCCCAGTGGCGCGAGGAGGGGGCGCTGCTGCAGCACGGCTCCATCCTCCTCGCCGACGACCAGAGCACGGTCGGGGCGCTGGCGACGCGCCCCCTGCCTCCCGTCCCGCCGCCCGCGACCCTCACCGACGCCCTCGGCCGCACGCCGGCGCTGGACGAGGTGGCCGACGCGCTCTTCGCGGCCGCGCGGGCGCTGCTCGACCCGGCGGCGAGCCCGCTGGACGACTGCCAGCGGGCGGCGCTGGAGGCCGCGGCGGCCGCGCGGGCGGCGCACTACCGCGACGCCGGTTGGACCTGGCGTCGCTAGGCGCCGCGAGGCGCCGCACCCGCGCCACCTGCGCGCCGGCCTCCGCGGCACGCCTCCGGCACACTACCGGCAGGCCGACGGGCCGCGCAGCTTGCGCGCGGTGCCGTTCGGCCCGTCAGTCGTCCTGCCTGCGGGGGCGCGCCGCGCCCCCGCCACCGATCGCCGCCCGCTCGCCCCGTCGTGTCGCCGCTCTCCCCCCGCCCCCCCCCGTCGTTCCGCCTCGCGCGCGCCGCGGCCGCGGCGCTGCTCGCCCTCCTGCCGCTCGCCGGCTGCGAGCGCGCGGCCCCGTCCGACGGCGACGCCGCGACCGGCGGCACGGTCGTCATCGCGGCCGCCGCGGAGCCCAGCAGCCTGCTGCCCGTGGTCACGACGCTGCCGCAGGCCACCGCGATCTACTCGCAGCTGTTCGACCGGCTGGCGGAGCTGGACAGCACGCTGAACACGGTCGGCGACGCGGGCTTCACTCCGCGCCTCGCGAAGAGCTGGGAGTGGGCCCGCGACTCGCTCTCGGTGCGCTTCGCGCTCGACCCGCGCGCGCGCTGGCACGACGGGACGCCCGTCACCGCGCGCGACGTCGCGTTCAGCTTCCGCCTCACGACCGACCCGCGCCTCGACAGCCCGGTCGCGCCGCTGCTCGCCAACGTCGACTCGGTCTCGGCGCCCGACAGCGCGACGGCGGTGCTCTGGTTCGCGCGCCGCAGCCCGCAGCAGTTCTTCGACGCGGTCTACCACCTGTACGTGCTGCCCGAGCATCTCCTGCGCGCCGTGCCGCCGGGCCAGGTGGCGACGAGCGCGTTCGCGCGCCAGCCCGTGGGGAGCGGCCGCTTCCGCTTCGGCCGCTGGGAGCGCGCGCAGCGCGTCGAGCTGGAGGCGGTGCGCGACCACTGGCGCGGCCGCCCGTCGCTGGACCGCGTGGTGTGGGCCTTCGCGCCCGACTTCGGCACCGCGACCATCCGACTGCTCGGCGGCGACGCGGACTTCCTCGAGAACCTGCGCCCCGAGACGCTGGGCGAGATGTCGCGCAACCGCGCGCTGCGCCTCGTGCCCTACCCGTCGCTCGACTACGGCTTCCTGCAGTTCAACCTCCGCGCGGCCGACGGGTCGGGCGCGGCGCACCCGCTGTTCGCCGACCGCGAGCTGCGCCGCGCGCTGACGATGGGCGTCGACCGCGAGCGCGTCGTGCGCAACGTCTTCGACTCGCTCGCGTACGCGGCGGTCGGCCCGGTGCCGCGCGCGGTCTTCCCGGACTGGAAGCAGCTGCGGCAGATCCCGTACGACGTCGCGCGCGCGCGGGCGCTGCTCGACTCGCTCGGCTGGACGGACGCGGACGGCGACGGCGTGCGCGAGCGCGGTGGCGTGCCGCTCGCCTTCTCGGTGGTGGTGCCGACGTCGAGCCAGATCCGCCAGCGCCTCGCGGGCCTCGTGCAGGAGCAGCTGCGCGCCCTCGGCGCGCGCGTGACCGTCGAGCCGCTCGACATCGGCGTGTTCGTGGAGCGGCTGAACGACCGCCGCTTCGACGCCGCGATGGGCGGCTGGAAGGCCGACCCGAGCCCCGCCAACATCCGCCAGACGTGGGGGATGATCGGCGCGCGCACGACGGGCGGCTCGAACTACGGCAGCTACGAGAGCCCCGCGTTCGACGCGGCGGTGGACAGCGCGCTGAACGCCAGCGCGCCCGCGAAGAGCCGCGCGCACTGGCTGCGCGCCTACCAGACGATCGTCGACGACGCGCCGGCGATCTGGCTGTTCGAGCCGCGGCTGGTGGCGGGCGCGCACCGCCGCATCCGGCTGCAGGGGCTGCGCGCCGACGGCTGGTGGGCGGAGCTCGACCGGTGGTCCATCCCGCTCGGCGAGCGGATCGGCCGCGACCGCATCGGCGTGCGCTGAGCGACCGTCGCACCGCGTGCTCGCCCTCGTCGCTCGACGCCTGCTCCACGCGCTGGCCGTCGTCGCCCTCGCGGCGACGGTGACCTTCGCGCTGCTCCACGCCGCCCCCGGCGACCCGATCGCCGCCACGCTCGACCACCCGACGGTCAGCGAGTCGGTGCGCGCCGCGTGGCGCGCCAAGTACGGCCTCGACCGCCCCGCGTCCGAGCAGTTCGTGCGCTACGTGGGCGCCGCCGTGCGCGGCGACCTCGGTTGGTCGTTCACCGAGCAGCGCCCCGTGCGCGAGGTGCTGGCCGACGCGCTGCCGCGCTCCGTGCTGCTGGTGGGCACCGCGCTGCTGCTGTCGCTCGTGGCGGGCGTCGCGCTCGGCGCCTGGCAGGCGTGGCGGCCGCGCGCGCGCATCGCGCGCTCGCTCGGCGGGCTGGCGGTCGCGCTGCACGCGGCGCCCGAGTTCGCGCTCGGGCTCGCGCTGGTGACGCTGTTCGCGCTCAAGCTCGCGCTGCTGCCGTCGGGCGGCATCGCCGATCCCGTGCTCGACTCGTTCGCGGGGCCGTGGGAGCGCGTCGTGGACCGCGCGCGCCACCTCGTGCTCCCGGCCGTCGCGCTGGCGCTGGGCTGGACGGCGATCGTCGCGCGCCACCAGCGCGGCGCGCTGCGCGACGTCGCCGACGACGACTTCGTGCGCACCGCGCGCGCCAAGGGCGCCTCCGAGCGGCGCGTCCTCTTCCGCCACGCGCTGCGCGCGTCGCTCGCCCCCACGGTCACGCTGCTCGGCCTCGCGCTGCCCGCGCTGGTAGGCGGCGCGGTCGTCACCGAGTCGGTGTTCGCGTGGCCGGGCATGGGCCTCGTCGCCACGCGCGCCGTCGCCGCGCGCGACTACGCGCTCGTGACCGGCGCGGTGATCGTCGGCAGCGCCGCCGTCGCCCTCGGCTCGCTGCTGGCCGACCTGCTGGTCGCGCTCGTGGACCCGCGCCAGCGGGAGCGCGCGTGACGCCGCGTCCGCGCGCGAGCGCCTCGCCGATCGCGGTCCCGCTGGCGGCGCTGCTGGTGCTCGCCGCGGTCGCCCTGCTCGCGCCGCTGCTCGCGCCGCACGACCCCGCGCGCCAGTTCGACCTGATCGCGCTGCAGAACCAGGGGCCGTCGGCCGCGCACCCGCTGGGCACCGACGCCTTCTCGCGCGACGTGCTGAGTCGCGCGCTGCACGCCGCGCGCGTGTCGCTCTCGGTGGGCGGGCTCGCAGCGCTGGTCGCGGTGACGCTCGGCGCCGCGTGGGGCGGGCTCGCCGGCTCGGCCGGCCGTCGCGTCGACGCGCTGATGATGCGGCTCGTGGACGTCGCGCTCGGCGTGCCGCGCCTGCTGCTGCTGCTGGTCATCGTCGCGCTGTGGGGCAACCTCTCGCCGCCGACGCTCGCCGCGGTCGTGGGCGCGGTGAGCTGGTTCGGCACCAGCCGCCTCGTGCGCACGCAGGTGCGCGCGATGCACGGGCGCGACTTCGCGCTCGCCGCCACCGCGCTCGGCGCGTCGCGCGCGCGCGTGCTGCTGCGCCACGTCGCGCCGCACGCCTTCGGCACGCTCGCCATCGCGGGCTCGATGATCTTCGGCGACGTCATCGCGCTCGAGGCCGGGCTCTCGTACCTCGGCCTGGGCGTGCGGCCGCCGCGCGCCAGCTGGGGGAGCATGATCATGGACGGCGCGCCGGTGATGCTGGAGGCGCCGTGGACCGCGGCGGTGGCGATCGCGTGCGTCGTCGCGACCGTGCTCGCGGCCAGCACGCTGGGCGACGCGCTGCGCGACCGCTTCGATCCGCGCGGGATCGACGGGCGCTAGCCGGTCGCTAGAGGTAGCCGAGCCACCAGTCGCGGCGCCGCGCCTTCACGGCGGCGAACCAGCGGCACAGCGGCCAGAGCGCGACCACCACGAGCGCCCACACCACGTACACGACGGGCAGCGCGGACGGCCAGCCGGGCGGCTGCGTGACCGGGTACCGGTCCGGCGTGGGCGACTCGAACATCCAGTGGACGGCGCCATAACGCCACCAGCACGCCGCCACCGCGAGCAGGTGGATCAGCACCACGTGCAGCGCGAAGTAGAACAGCGGCACGCGCCCCAGCACCTCGACCGGGCGGAGCCAGCGCGGCGTGCCACGGTCGAGCGCGGCGAGCAGCAGCAGCGCGGGCCCGAGCGTCATCAGCAGGAAGAGCAGCGACGGCGGATACTTGGTGACGTCGAGGAACGAGAGCACGGTGCGCCACGGCGCGGCCTGCACGCTCCACGGGCGCGGGTCGCCGTAGACGTTGGCCGCGCGGAGCGCGAGGAACGCCAGCGTGCACGCGACGCCCAGGCGCGCTAGGAAGGCGCGGCGCCGCGCCGGCTCCCACGCGAACACCGCGCCGAGCGCGTACCCCGCCGCGGTCACGCCCACCCACGGCACGAGCGGATACGCGACGAGCACCGCGTGCGGCGGCGGCACGAGGAGCCCCGGCTGGTGCAGCAGCATCCAGAGCGGCGCGAGGGCGCCGAGCGACTCCGCGCGCACGCCGTCGAGCAGGTTGTGGCCGACGATCATCGCGATGCCGAACGCGCCCGCCACGCGCGCGGGCCACCGCACCAGCACCGCCAGCACCAGCATCGCCCAGCCGAGCGCCCACAGCACGATGAGCAGCGTCACGCGGAAGTCGACGTTGAACTGCCAGGCCAGGCAGCGCAGCACCACCGTGTCGAGCACCAGCAGCCAGAGCCCGCGCGACGCGAGGAAGCGCGCCAGCGCCGCCGGGTCGCGCCGCCGCGCGGAGAGGTAGGCGCCGGTGCCGGTGAGCAGGAAGAAGGTCGGCGCGCAGAGGTGGGTGACCCAGCGTGTCAGGAAGAGCGCGACGGTCGTGGTCGCGGCGGCCGTCGGGTTGACGGTCGCGTCGCCGAAGTAGTCGCGGACGTGGTCCAGCGTCATCAGCACCATCGCCAGGCCGCGCAGCGCGTCCACGGAGGCCAGCCGTCGGGCGACGGCCGTGGCGGCGCGTGGAGCGGCGGCGATCGTGCGCGGCCGGAGGGAGGCGGTCATCGGCGCCTGGGGGCGGGAGCGGTCGGGGGGACGGACGGCGCAACCTCGGCCGCGGGCCCCGCGACCGGAATGGCGCCCACCGACGTCGGACCGCCCTCTGGCGCCCTTCTGACACGCAGGGCGGCTCCGGCGGGCGCCGGCCGCTTCTGTGCCCCCGTCCCGGGTCCTAAGTTGCGCGGCGTGACCGATCCCATCCTCTCGATCCGCGACCTGCGCACCTGGTTCCACACCGAGCAGGGGACCGCCCGCTCCGTGGACGGCGTGTCGCTCGACGTCCACCCGGGCGAGACGCTCGGCGTCGTCGGCGAGAGCGGCTGCGGCAAGTCGGTCACCGCGCTGTCGGTGCTGCGGCTCATCCGCCCGCCCGGCCGCATCGAGGCGGGCAGCCAAGTGCTGTTCGAGGGCCGCGACCTCCTGGCGCTCCCGGACAGGGAGCTGCGCGCGATCCGCGGCAACCGGATCGCGATGATCTTCCAGGAGCCGATGACCGCGCTCAACCCCGTCTTCACCGTCGGCGACCAGATCGCCGAGGTGGTGCGGGTGCACGAGAAGGTCGGCGCGAAGCAGGCCTGGGCGCGCGCGGTGGCGATGCTGGAGGCGGTCGGCATCCCGGATCCGGAGCGGCGCGCGCAGGAGTATCCGCACCAGCTCTCGGGCGGGATGCGGCAGCGCGTGATGATCGCGATGGCGCTGGTGCTGAACCCCGCCGTCGTCATCGCCGACGAGCCGACGACCGCGCTCGACGTCACGATCCAGGCGCAGATCCTCGAGCTGCTGGCCGAGATGCAGCGCCGCCTGGGCACCGCGATCGTGCTCATCACGCACGACCTAGGCGTGATCGCGGAGGTCGCGAAGCGCGTCGTCGTGATGTACGCCGGCGAGGTGGTCGAGGAGTCGCCCGTCGAGGCGCTGTTCGCCGCGCCGCACCACCCCTACGCCGAGGGGCTGCTGTCGGCCGTGCCGCGGCTGGGCGAGCGGCGCGAGCGGCTGACCACGATCCCCGGCTCGGTCCCGCCCGCGACCGCGTGGCCCTCGGGCTGCCGCTTCCGCGACCGCTGCCCGTACGCGTGGGAGCGCTGCGCGAGCGAGCATCCCCCGCTCTACCGCATCGGCGAGGGGCGGGTGAGCCGGTGCCACCTGGCCGAGGAGCCGGAGCGCCGCGTGGCGCACGTGCCGGCGAGCGAGGCGGCCGTCGGTCCCGGCGGCCTGCCGAGCGCCGAGCGCCGAGCGCCGACTGTCGACGGTGCGCCCGACCGGGATGCTGATGTCGATACGGCGGACACCGTGCGACCGGAGCTGCTTCCATGAGCGAGATGACGACCGCTCGGCGCTCGGCGCTCGGCGCTCACGCGGCTGCCGCCCCATTGCTTCAGGTTCGTGACCTCAAGAAGCATTACCCGATCACGAAGGGCCTCTTCGGCCGTCAGGTGGGCGCCGTGCGCGCGGTCGACGGCGTCTCCTTCGACGTCGCGCCCGGCGAGACGCTGGGCCTCGTGGGCGAGAGCGGCTGCGGCAAGACGACCACCGGCCGCGCGATCCTGCGCCTCGTCGAGCCGACCGCGGGCGACGTGACCTTCGACGGCGTCGACGTGCGCGCCCAGAAGCCGCGCGAGCTGCGCGCGCTGCGCCGCCACCTGCAGATCGTCTTCCAGGACCCGTTCTCGTCGCTGAACCCGCGCATGACCGTGGGCGCGACGATCCGCGAGGGGCTGACGATCCACCGGCTGGCCGAGGGCGCCCAGGCCGACGCGCGCGTGCGCGCGCTGCTCGACGAGGTGGGGCTGCGCCCCGAGTACGCGTCGCGCTACCCGCACGAGTTCTCCGGCGGCCAGCGGCAGCGCATCGGCATCGCGCGCGCGCTGGCCGTCGAGCCCAAGCTCATCGTCTGCGACGAGCCGGTGTCCGCGCTCGACGTGTCGGTGCAGGCGCAGGTCGTGAACCTGCTGCAGGACCTCCAGAAGCAGCGCGGGCTCGCCTACCTGTTCATCGCGCACGACCTCAGCGTCGTCGAGCACATGGCCGACCGCGTGGCCGTGATGTACCTCGGCCGCATCGTCGAGCTGGCGGCGAGCGAGGCGCTGTACCGCGAGCCGCTGATGCCGTACACGCAGGCCCTGCTGTCGGCGATCCCGGTCCCCTCGCCGGGCGCCGCGCGGCAGCGCATCGTACTCGCCGGCGACGTCCCTTCGCCGGCCAACCCGCCCAGCGGGTGCGTCTTCCATCCGCGGTGCCACCATCCGGCCCGGGACGCGGCGTGCACGCGCCTCGTCCCGCCGCTGGAGGAGAAGGCGCCCGGGCACTGGGCGGCGTGCATCAAGCAGCTGCCGACCACCGTCGACTGGGCACAGCAGCAGGCGGCGGGGGGTACCAACCCGCCCACGCGCTACCTGCCCGTGCTCGGCGCCACGACCGTCTGATCCGTCCCGAGCCGCCCGGCTCGCCCGCCGTTCCCTCCCCTCTCCCCTCGCGAGGACCGCCCTTGTCATCCACCATCGCCCCCGCACCGGTCCGGGGCTCCGCCGGCACCGGGCCGGGCCCGGCGCCGTCCAGCGACCGCGGCTTCTTCGGCCACCCGCGCGGCCTCGCGACGCTGTTCTTCACGGAGATGTGGGAGCGCTTCTCGTACTACGGGTTGCGCCCCCTGCTCGTGCTGTTCATGGCGGCGGCCCTGTCGCAGGGCGGCTTCGGCTTCAGCCGCGACCAGGCGTCGGCGATCGTCGGCATCTACGGCTTCAGCGTCTACCTGGCCTCGCTGCCGGGCGGCTGGGTCGCCGACCGCCTGCTCGGCCTGCAGCGCGCGATCTTCCTCGGCGCCTGCTTCATCACGTCGGGGCACCTGGCGATCGGCCTCTCGGGGCTCGCCGGCCCGGGCGCGGGCAAGATCCCGTTCTTCCTCGGGCTCGTCCTGATCGTCCTCGGCACCGGCCTGCTGAAGCCGAACATCTCGGCCATCGTCGGCGACCTGTATCCCGAGGGCGGCGCGCGGCGCGACGCCGGCTTCTCGATCTTCTACATGGGGATCAACTTCGGCGCCTTCTTCGGCCAGCTGATCACCGGCATCCTCGGCGAGAAGGTCGGCTGGCACTGGGGCTTCGGCGCCGCCGGCATCGGCATGTTCTTCGGCCTCGTCGTGTTCTGGCTGACGCGCGGCAAGACGCTGCGCGGCATCGGCACCGAGCCCACGCGCCATCCGGACGCCGCGGTCCAGGCGAAGCAGGAGCGCATCGGCAAGCTGGCGGTGTTCGGCGGCCTCGGGCTCGTGGCGCTCGTGTTCGCGCTCGCGGCCTCGGGCGCGCTGACGCTCGACGCGCAGGTGATCGGCCGCTCGATGGTGAACGTCACGCTGGCGATGGTGGTCGCCTTCTTCGCCTTCGTCTTCGTCGCCGGGAAGCTGAGCGGCGACGAGAAGAAGCGCGTGGCCGTGATCTTCGTGCTCTTCCTGTTCGCGATCGTGTTCTGGGGCGCGTTCGAGCAGGCGCCGACGTCGCTGAACCTGTTCGCCCGCGACTTCACGGACCGCCAGCTCGGCGGCTTCGAGGTGCCGGCGACGTGGTTCCAGTCGGTGAACTCGTTCTTCGTGATCGCGCTCGCGCCGGTGTTCGCGGCGCTCTGGGTGTCGATGGCGAAGTCGGGCCGCGAGCTCTCCAGCCCGGGCAAGTTCGCGGTCGGCCTCGCGCTCGCGGGCGTCGGCTTCGCGCTGATGATCGTCGCCGCCAACAAGGTCGTCGCCAGCGGCGGCACCGCGCTCGTCTCGCCGTGGTGGCTGGTCGGCAGCTACTTCTTCCAGACGGTCGGTGAGCTCTGCCTGTCGCCCGTCGGCCTGTCGTCGATGACGAAGCTCTCGCCGCGGAAGTACGTGGGCCAGATGATGGGCATCTGGTTCACGGCCTCGGCGCTCGGCAACCTGATCGGCGGCCTGGTGGGCGGCCACGTCGACCCGGAGAAGCTGGACCAGATGCCGCAGCTCTTCACCGCGACGACGATCTACCTGTTCGTGGCGGCCGGCGTGCTGCTGCTGATGGTGATCCCGATCCGGAAGATGATGGCGACGACCACGAAGGTCGCGTAGGACGATCCGGCGGAGGACGGAACGGCGGAGGACGGAACGGCGGAAAACGGAAGCGCGTGAGACGGAAAGGCGGATGCTATGAGCTCTCGGCTCGCAGCATCCGCCTCTTCGTTGCACGCTTCATCGTTCTTCGCTTCATCGTTCTTCGCTTCATCGTCCTCCGCCGTCCCGTCCTCCGCAGTTCCGCGTCACGGCCAGGAAAACACGGAAGCTGGGACGGCCCTCTCCCTCGCCATCTTCACGTCCCGCGGCTCGCGCCAGAACGTGCGCGTCAGGTCGCGGTTGCTGAGGATCAGCTGGAGGCCGGCGCCGCGCTCGCGCGTCAGCGGGTACGCGACGTCCACGCGCCAGAGGCGCCGCGAGTTGGGCGGCACGGCGGCCAGCAGGCCGAGGCCGAGCGAGGCGCGCATCGGCGTCGTGACGCCGTAGGGCGCGTCGCCCGCCCACACGCGGCCCGCGTCGGCGAAGGTCGCCAGGCCGACGTCGCCGAGGTTGAACGGGCGCCCGAACACGAGGCGGTGCTCCAGCCGCGCGACCAGACGACGCGCCCCCGCGACCTCGGCGTCGCCGAAGCCGCGCGCGCCGCCCTCCTTGGCGCCGAGCGCGAGCTGGATGGGCACGCGCGGGCGCCACGCGCCGCTGTACTCCAGGTCCAGGACGACGCGCTGCCGGTCGTCGGGCACGAGGTACCACGCCGCGCGCCCGCTGCCGACGATGCCGTTCCACTCGTTGCGGTCGTTGTCCTGCCGCCCCTCGCCCTTCACCTCCAGCGCCGCGAACGACCGCGCGCTCCCGACGCCGAGGTACGCGTCGGCGCCGACGAAGACGTCGTCGTCCTGCGAGCCGAGGAGCCCCATCGTGCGGCCGATCATCGTGCCGAGCTGGATGCCGCGCCGCACGTCCTGCGCGCCCGTGAGCGCGTCGAAGCCCGTCACGCGCAGGAAGCGCACGCTGCGCACGCCCCACAGCGCGTTCACGCGCGCCGTCCGCTGCCCGCGGAACCGCTCGCTCGGCACGAAGCCGAGCTCGGGCCCCTCGTCGTGCACCAGCCCCGTGTCGCTCAGCACCGCGACGCGGTCGCTCGTCGACGCCAGCTCCGAGGAGATCGACGCGCCGAAGAGGCTCAGGCGTCCGGGCACGCCGACGCGCAGGATGCCGCCGACGTCGGCGTAGCGGCGCCGGTAGAACAGCGTGTTCGCGGTCGCGTGCGGCCGCAGCAGCTCCAGGTACTCGTCCGCGCCGCCGGCGGACGTGCGCCACGCGACGCGCTGCAGGTCCGTGTAGAACGGGTGGCTGACGTCCAGGTCCCAGTGGCTGCCGACGTCGCGGCGCAGCCCCTGGAAGTTCAGCTGGTACGGACGCCCCAGGAACTGGTAGTGCGTCAGGCGGCCGCCGATGCCGTCACGGTAGCCGATGCCGCCGTCGTACCAGTCCGCGACCGCGTGCACGCCCGCGCCCATGAGGTTCGCCTCGCCGACGCGCAGCCGCGTCACCGGCGGCGTGGCCGTCTGCGCGGCCACCGCGATGATCCCCGAGAACTCGTCGCGCGTCTCGACCTCGAGGCGCACGCCGCCCTCGCCGTTGTCGTAGGGCACCACGCGCGCGTCCACGAGGTAGGGCTGCGCGCGCAGGATGCGCTCGCTCTCGGCGCGCCGCAGCTCGTCGCACGGGTCGCCGGGATTCAGGATCATGAAGCGCCGCACGACCTCCGTGCGCGTCGTCGAGTGCAGCTGGCGCACCGCGCGCGCCACGAACTGGAAGCGCCCCAGGAGCCCGTTGGCGTACGGCGGCTGCGTGACGACCACGATGTCGCTGATCGTCTGGCCCGCGCAGCGCACGGGCGCGCGCGGCGCGCCGGCGCGCTGCGTCGTGTCCACCCGCAGCCGCGCGGCCCACTCGCGCAGCGTGCTGTCGCTCGTCACGCGCGAGGCGCTGTCGCGCAGCGCCATGCCGCGGCCCGTCGTGTTCGAGTCGGCCTGCGCGGCCAGCCCGCGCGTGCACAGGCACGCGCACGCGGCGCCCAGTCCCACCCGAGTCGCGAGGGCGCCGCGGCGTCGCGTGCCCGGCATGCCTACTTCCCCAGCCGGCGCTTGAGCTCCGCCAGCCGCGCGTCGGCGTCGGCCTCGCGGGAGACGCGCGTCTGCTGCCGCCCCAGCGCGTCGATCTCCTCGCGCAGCCCGGCGTGCGGGTCGAGCAGGTCGTCCACCTCCGCCGACGCGGCCGCCTCGGTCGCCCGCGCGGACGGCTCGCCCGGCGCGCGCAGCGGCACGCCGTCCATCGCGCGCCGCAGGTCCGTCGTCATCTCGGCCACCTCGCGCTCGACGAGCGCGAGTTCCGCCTGCTGCGTCTCCAGCTTCCGCTCCAGCACCCCCACCCGCTCGGCCTGCAGCGCCTCGAAGCGGTCCGCCACGCTCACCGTCTCGGTGTCGCCAACGTTCGCGGCCAGCGTGCGGCGGCGGCGGATCGTCTCGAGCTCCGCGCGGCCCTCGTCGAGGCGGCGCTGCGCGAGCGCGACGCCCTGCTTCAGGTCGTCGATGCCCATGCGCGCGCGCACGACGGAGTCCTTCATGTCGGCGAGCACGGCGCGCCGGTCGTCGGGCGAGCGGGCGGCATCGAGCATCGCGCGGAACGAGGCGCGGAGCTGTTCGAACATCGGCGGGCGGCGGGAGGGCGCGCGGGGCCCGGAGCGATCCGCGGCGCGAGCGCGCGGAGCGTGAGGCGGGATGGGGCGGGCGACGTACGATAGGGCGGCGGCTGGCACGCGGGCAACGGCTGAGGTGACGGCTCCCGTATGACAAGAGCCGTTCCACGGCGGCTGGCCCGCTCGCGGAATCGACCCGGCCGCGGCACGCCACGCAAGGCCGCGGCGCCGTCAGCTCGCGAGCCGGTAGCGCGCCTCGTCGCGCACCTGCCGCATCAGCCGCTCGGGCGTGTGGTGGTGCGGCAAGAGCAGCCGGTCGCTCACGCGATTGAGCGCGCACCGCACGACGCCGAAGCGCGCGCCGACTGCGGCATACAATCCCTGCAGCCCGTGCTCGGCCGCCAGGCGGTGGTCCGCCGCCAGCTGGAAGCCGCGCCGCCCCATCGCCTCGTAGTACTCGAGGTCCGGGCCGCCGCGCCGCCAGCGCAGGTGCTCCACGCGGTCGGGAAACAGCCCGCTGAGCCAGAGCGCGTAGTTCCCCAGGTGCGCGCGCACGAGGAAGCTGCGCCGCGCGTCCACCGTGTCGACGGCGCCCAGCAGCGCGGCGAGCGTGTCGTAGCGCTCGTCGTCCACCTCGCCCACGCGCGTCGCGCGGTCGCGCATGCCGAAGTGCAGCACGATCGCGGCGACGTAGTCGGCCAGCGCGCGATCGTCCTCGCCCACCTCCCGCAGCGCCTGCCGCACGACGACGTAGCAGAAGAGCGGCAGCGACGCGCAGACGCCGTAGCGGCTCTCGAGCAGCGCGCGCAGGAGGCGCGGATCGTCGAGCAGGGGATCGAGCCCGCGGTCGCCGAGCGTTCGCTCGGCCGCCTCGTGCGCGGCGCGGTCGTCGCGGGCGATCAGGCGCACCGCGAGCTGGGCGTCCTTCCGGTCGAGCCGACTCCGAACGTTCGCGACGATCATGCAGGCCTCCGCGGATCGCGACTGGTCGTCCGCGCGACGCCGCGTGGGCGCCGGGCGCGGTGCTCTCCACCTCCAGTATCGACCGCAGTCCAACGCAACGAAAGCGCCAAGTGCTTGCGCGGCAATGCGTTGCTGGCACTCACCGGGCTCGAGTGCCAACACCGCGGCACGACGGGCGCCCGCGCGGGTGGCGGCGGCCACCCGACGCGCCCTAGCTTTCGCGCGCGCGTCGGCCCTTTCCGCACGCGCCCACGCGCGCGAACCCCCGGAGAGTCGTGCTCTACGTCTGCATTCCCGTCCACAACGAAGCGACCACGATCGGCGTGCTCCTCTGGCGCATCCGGACGGTGCTCCAGGAGTACACGCGCGAGTACGAGGTGGTCGTGTACGACGACGGGAGCGACGACGAGACGGCCGAGGTGCTGGAGCCCTACCGGCGCGTGCTGCCGCTGACCGTGCTGCGCGCGCCGCGGCGGCGCGGCACGGCGGCCGCCGTCGACGCCCTCTGCCGCCACGTGGTGGCGCACACGCGCTATCCGCGGCGCGACGCGGTGGTGCTGATGCAGGGCGACTTCACCGACCGGCCCGAGGACCTGCCGGAGCTGGCGAAGCGCTTCGAGGGCGGTGCGGACCTGGTGGTGGGGCGTCGCCCCGCCAGCACGGAGCAGCCCGCGGCCGAGCGCCGGCTGCGGCAGATGGCGCCCTGGGTGCTGCGGCCCTTCCTGAAGGTGGCGGAGGTCGAGGACCTGGTGACCGGCTTCCGCCTGGTGCGCGTGTCGGTGCTGCGCGACCTGGCGCGCGCGCGCGGCGACGCGCTGCTGGCCGAGGGCCAGGGCTGGGCGGCGACGGTCGACTTCACGCTCGCGGTGACGCCGTACGCGCGCCGCGTGGACGTCGTCGACCTCCCGGGCCGCTACGACCTGCGCCCGCGCGCCTCGCGGCTGGACCTGTGGCGCGAGCTGCGCGAGCTGGCCGGGTACGCGTGGCGCCGGCGCGGGCGGCGGGTCACCGCCGGCGAGCGCGTCGGCGAGAAGGGGCCGGAGCGGCCGGCCGAGCGCGCGCCGGAGCGGATGCCGGACCGCGAGGTCGCGGTGATCGGGTCGGTGTCCGCGCTGACGCTGGCCGAGCCGCCGCGCGGCGGGCGGGGGGACGAGGAGCGTGGACGCCCCGCGCGCGACAAGCGTCGGCCGGAGCGCGCCGAGCGGGCGGGGCGGCCCGAGCGCCCCGAGCAGCCCGACCGACCTGAGCGCCCGAGGCGGCAGGCGGCGGACCCGGCGGACGCCGAGCCCCGCAAGCGCACGAAGCCGCAGCGCGAGGAAGGTGCTCGGCCG
>CBHYLO010000024.1:0-17845 GCA_966128675.1 uncultured bacterium
GAACTGGCGCGGGGCGGGCGCCAAAGAGGTTGGGGCGGCGTGGGCCTGGGCCAACTCCACCCGCCCGCCCCCAGTCCGCAGTGCCGTTCAGGATGCATCTCTCCGACTTCATCCGCCCCGACCGCGTCGTCGTTCCGCTCCCCGGGACGACGCTGCAGGACGCGGCGGGCGCGCTGCTCGACCGGCTGATCGCCGCCGGCGTCGTGGCGCACCCCGAGCGCCTGCGCGCGCGCCTCGCCGAGGAGCGCGCGGAGGACCTCGTGGGCATGGGCGACCGCGCGTTCCTGCTGCACTACCGCAGCGACGCGGTGAAGGAGCTCGTCGTCGCCGTCGGCGTCACGCGCCTCCCCGTCGAGCGCGAGCTGGGCGAGAGCGACGAGACGCAGTCCGCGCGCATCGTGCTGCTCATCGCCGCGCCGCCGCGGCAGGCCGCGCTCTACCTGCAGGTCGTCGGCGCGTTCGCGCGCGTGCTCTCCAAGCCCGACGTCGTGGGCACGGTGGTCGCGCAGCCCACGCCCGAGGCGCTGGCCGCGCTGCCGATCTTCGCGCAGGTCGCGCTGCGCGACCAGCTCACCGTCCGCGACCTGATGACCGAGCGGCCGCGCTCCGTGTCGCCGGACGCGCCGCTCAAGGACGCCGCGCTGGACATGGTGCGCGCCGGCGTCGCGGGCCTGCCCGTGGTGGACGAGGGCGGGCGCGTGGTCGGGATGCTCTCCCAGCGCGAGCTCCTGCATCACCTCCTCAACAGCTATCTTCAGCGCGGCGGCCACGCCGCCCCGGCCCCGGGCGCGCCCGGCGTCGTCGATGCGCGCTCGCGCACGGTGCGCGACGTCATGACGCGCCAGGTGCTCTGCGTCTCGCCCGAGCAGCCGGTGGCGGAGGTGGCCGCCATGATGACCAACAAGGACGTCGACCGGGTCCCGGTCGTGCGCGAGGGGCGCCTGGTGGGCTTCCTCACGCGCGGGGACATCGTCCGCAAACTGATCGGCTCCTGAGGCCGCGCGGCCCGACCGCGCGCCCAGGGGCCCCTCTCACAGGATTTCACGCAATGGCCGGCAACCGCACGCTCGCGATCATCAAGCCCGACGCCTTCGGCTCGGGCAAGGCGGGGAAGGTCCTCGCGCTCCTCGAGGACAAGGGCTTCCGCCTGATCGCCGGGAAGGCGAAGCAGCTGTCCCAGGCCGAGGCCGGGGCGTTCTACGAGGTCCACAAGGAGCGCCCGTTCTACGGGGAGCTCGTCAGCTTCATGACCTCGGGCCCGTGCATGCCGCTGGTGCTCGAGAAGGCGGACGCGGTCGCCGCCCTGCGCGAGGCGATCGGCGCCACGGACCCGGCCGAGGCGGCCGAGGGGACCGTGCGGAAGCTGTACGCGGAGTCGAAGGGCCGGAACGCGATCCACGCGTCGGACTCGGACGAGAACGCGGCCCGCGAGATCGCGTTCTTCTTCGCCCAGACCGAGATCGTCGGCTGAGCCGGGGCGGGGCGCGCACCGCCGGCCGGCGCACCGCTGGCTCTAAGTGCGCGCCCCGGCGCGACTTGAATTGCCCCCCGGGGGCCGCTAGGTTCAGCGGCTATGCTGTCCTTTGACATCCGCGCGCTCGAGTCGAAGGCCGAAGCCGTCGACGGGGAGCTGCCGCCCACGGACCCGGTCTGGGTCGAGGGCGATCCGCTTCCGCAGGGGCCCATCCGGGTCACCGGCCGACTGTCCGCGGCCGGGGCCGGACGCTTCTACTTCAGCGGGCGGATGGCGGGGACGGCGACGGGCGAGTGCCGGCGGTGCCTCACGGACGTGACGTCCGAGGTGGACATCGACGCGCACCTGATCTTCGCCGAGGAAGAGCTGGACGCGGAGGGCGAGGAGTCCGATGCGTACCCGTTCGACCCCAGCGAGCGGCTGCTCGACCTCCGGCCGGCGATTCGCGAGGAGTGGCTCCTGGCCGCGCCCGCGTTCCCGCTCTGCCGCGAGGACTGCCGGGGGCTCTGCCCCCAGTGCGGCGCGGACCTGAACGAGGACCCGCAGCACTCGCACGCCGCGTCCGACCCCCGGTGGGATGCCCTGCGCGACGCCTCCGGCGGCGCGGCGGGCGACCCGCCGATCTCCAGCTGATCCGAAAACCGACCGCCGCGCGGGGCCGCGCCCCTGCGCGGTCTGGTGCGTCGCCGACCGGCACGCGCCGTCCGGTGCCGCCGCGCGACAACCGATCCTCTAGTCTCCTGGTATCTCGCCATGGCCGTCCCGAAGCGCCGTACCTCCAAGCGGAAGAAGCGCGCCCGTAACACGCACAAGGCCGCGCCCGCCATCGCGCTGCAGGCGTGCCCGCAGTGCAGCAGCCCGAAGCGTCCCCACCGTCTGTGCGACGAGTGCGGCTACTACGCGGGTGAGCTGCGCGCCGAAGCCCAGGAAGCCTGACCTTGGCGCGCGTCGCGTTGGACGCGATGGGGGGCGACTTCGCTCCCCGGGCGACGGTGGCCGGCGCGCTCCTCGCGCTCGCGGAGCTTGAGCGCGAGCACACACTGCAGTTGGTCGGGCAGACGGCGGTCGTCCAGGCGACGATCGACGAGCTGCTCGCGGGGGAGATGGCGGCGCACGCCGCCCTCCGCGACCGCCTCGAGCTCGTCGAGGCGCCCGACGTCATCACCATGACCGACAAGCCGTCCGTGGCGCTGCGCGGCAAGCCGCAGAGCTCCATGGTCGTCGGGCTGCGCCTGCAGGCCGAAGGGAAATCGGACGCGTTCGTCTCCGCCGGCAACACCGGCGCGCAGATGGCCGCGTCCGCTTTCGTGTTGGGGCGCCACGAGGGCCTCGCGCGTCCCGCCATCGGCACGCTCTTCCCGACCGCCCGCAAGCCGGTCGTCGTGCTCGACTCCGGCGCGAACGTCGACAGCTCCGCCGAGGAGCTGGTCCAGTTCGCCCGCATCGGCACCGTCTACGCCGAGGACATGCTCGGCCGCCCCAACCCGACCATCGGCCTGCTGTCGATCGGCGAGGAGGCGGAGAAGGGGAACGCCGCGGTGAAGGAGGCGCACCAGCTCCTGCTCGCCTCGGGCCTCAACTTCCTCGGCAACGTCGAGGGGCGCGACATCCCCGTCGGGCAGTGCGACCGCGGGCCCATCGACGTCGTCGTCTGCGACGGCTTCGTCGGCAACGTGCTCCTCAAGTTCTACGAGGCGCTCGCGCCCACCCTCATGGGCATGTTCGCCAAGGCGCTCGGCGCCGAGCGGGCGGCGCTCGAGGAGGCGTTCCGGGAGCTCGACTACTCGGATCACGGCGGCGCGCCGCTCCTCGGCGTGAAGGGCGTCAGCATCATCTCGCACGGCAAGAGCGGTCCCCGCGCCATCAAGAACGCCATCCGGGTCGCGCTGCGCGCGAGCGAGTCGCGGATGAGCGAGCACGTCGGCCGACGCCTCGCGGAGGGCGCCGCGAGCCGCGCCGCCACCGACGGCGCGCCGGCCGCCTGAGGCGGCCCGCCCCGGCGCCGTCTCCGTCCCACCGCGCGCCCGGCCCCGCGCGCCCCGGCTCAGGGGCTCGCCCGCGCCGCGCCGCCCAGCCTCCTCGCCCGTGAAGCGTCCCGTCGCGTACGTCGCCGGCACCGGCCGTGGTGTCCCGGCCACGGTCCTGACCAACCACGACTTCGCGTCGCGCGGCATCGAGACCTCGCACGAGTGGATCGTCGAGCGGACCGGCATCCACGAGCGCCGCATCGCCGCCAACGGGGAGTCGACCTGCTCGATGGCCGCCGAGGCCTCCCGCCGCGCCATGGAGCGCGCCGGCGTGCAGGCCGGCGACCTCGACGTCATCGTGCTCAGCACCGCGACGCCCGATCGGCTGCTCCCGTCGACGGCGGTCGATCTGCAGGCGGCCCTCGGCGCCCAGCGCGCCGCGGCGTTCGACCTCTCGGCCGCGTGCTCGGGCTGGCTGTACGCGATCACCGTCGCCGAGGGGCTCATCGCCACCGGCGCGGCGGAGACGGCGCTCGTCGTCGGCGCCGAGAAGATGAGCGCGATCGTCGACTGGACGGACCGCAACACCTGCGTGCTGTTCGGCGACGGCGCCGGCGCCGTGGTGCTGCGCGCGTCCAAGACGGCGCGCCGCATCAGCGACCCGAATCAGGCCAAGGGCATCCTGTCGTCCTTCATGCGCAGCGACGGCCAGCTGGCCGAGCTGCTGTGGCGCCCGGGCGGCGGCGCGACGGAGCCGTTCACCGAGGCCACGCTGGCGGACCGCTCGCACTTCGTGAAGATGGCCGGCCGCGAGGTGTTCAAGCACGCGGTGCGCTCCATGAGCGAGGCGGCGGACCGCGCGCTCGACGGCGCGAAGCTCACCGGCGCGGACATCGACGTGATGATCCCGCACCAGGCCAACGTGCGCATCATCGAGGCGACCGCGAAGCACGCGAACATCCCGATGGACAAGGTCTACGTGAACGTCGACCGCTACGGCAACACGTCGTCGGCGTCCATCGGCATCGCGCTCGACGAGGCCATCGAGAAGGGGCGCGTGAAGGAGGGCACGACGGCGCTGCTCGTCGCGTTCGGCGCGGGCTTCACGTGGGCCTCGATGGTCGTGCGGTTCTGACCCGCCTCCAGCACTTCGGAACGATGCAGCCACTCGTACTTCTCTTCCCGGGGCAGGGCTCGCAGAAGCCCGGCATGGCGCGCGACCTCGTGGACGCCTTCGCGCCCGCGCGCGAGACGCTCGCCGCCATCGACGCCGCGCTCGGCGTCGCGCTGTCGCAGGTCATGTTCGACGGCCCGGCCGACGAGCTCACGCTGACGCACAACGCGCAGCCCGCGCTGCTGGCGCACGGCGCCGCGGTGTGGGCGACGGTGCGCGACGCGGTGCGCGGCCGCGTCGTCGCCGCCGCGGGCCACTCGCTCGGCGAGTTCACGGCGCACCACGCGGCGGGCACGTTCGACGCGGCCACCGGCGCCGCGCTCGTGCGTCGCCGCGGGATGCTCATGTACGACGCGGGCGTCGCGCGCCCGGGTGCGATGGCCGCGCTGCTCGGCGAGCCCGATCGCCCCATCGAGGAGATCTGCGCGCAGGCGACGGCGGAGGCGGGCGAGGTCGTGCCGGCCAACTACAACTGCCCGGGGCAGCTCGTGATCTCGGGCGAGGTCGCGGGCGTCGAGCGCGCGATGGAGCTCGCCAAGGCCGCGGGCGTGAAGCGCGCCGTGCGCCTCCAGGTGAGCGGCGCCTTCCACTCGCCGCTGATGGCGCCGGCCCGCGCCGGCCTCGAGGCCGCGCTGGCCGAGGCGCCCATGCAGGATCCGGCGTTCCCGGTGGTCGCCAACGTGGACGCCGCGCCGGTCACCACGGCCGCCCGCGCGCGCGCCCTGCTGGCCGAGCAGCTCGGCGCGCCCGTGCGCTGGACGGAGGTCGTCCGCACGCTGGCCGCGCGCCACCCGGGCGCGCTGTTCGTCGAGATGGGCCCGGGCACGGTGCTCGCCGGCCTGGTGAAGAAGATCGCGCCCGAGGTGGAGACCGTCGCCTGCGGCACCGCGCCCGAGGTCGAGGCGCTGCTCGCCCGCGTCGCGGCCCCCGCCTCCGCCTGAGCCACTCCCGCACTCCGCCCGACATGCAGATCGACCTGACGGACCGCGTCGCCGTCGTCACCGGCAGCACGCGCGGCATCGGCCGCGCCATCGCCGAGACGCTCGCCGAGTGCGGCGCCACCGTGGCCGTCGTCGGCCGCGACCTCGCCCGCGCCGAGGCGGCCGCCGCCGAGATCGGCCGCGGGGCCCGCGGCTTCGCGGCCGACGTCGCCGACGTCGCCCAGGCCACGAAGCTGATCGAGGACGTCGAGGCCGCGCTCGGCCGCGTGGACGTGCTGGTGAACAACGCCGGCCTGACGCGCGACAACCTGCTCATGCGCCTCAAGGACGACGACTGGGACGCGGTGATCGACGCCAACCTGCGCGGCGCGTTCGCGACCACGCGCGCGGCCACGCGCGGCATGATGAAGCGGCGCTGGGGGCGGGTCATCAACATCGCCAGCGTCGTGGGGATCACCGGCAACAAGGGGCAGGCGAACTACGCGGCCAGCAAGGCGGGGCTCATCGGCCTCACCAAGAGCGTCGCGAAGGAGCTGGCCAGCCGGAACATCCTCGCCAACGTCGTGGCGCCCGGCTTCATCGCCACCGACATGACCGCGGCGATGACCGAGGAGGCGAAGAAGGGGATGGCCGGCATGATCCCCCTGGAGCGCTTCGGCACGCCGCAGGACATCGCCGGGACCGTCGCGTTCCTCGCCTCGCCGCTGGCGGGCTACATCACGGGCCAGGTCTTCGTCGTCGACGGCGGCATGGTGATGTGAGCCGGTCCGCGGGCTGCCCGGCCCGCGGACCGGAGACGCCGGCGGCACTTCCGCACGGCGAGCGGCGTTCGGTGGGCGGAGGGCGCGGAAATGCTGGCCGGATGGCCAGTTCCGGCGTTCCATCCGCCCCACGCGCCGAGTATCTTTGGGCCGTTCGATCCATCCACGACCCACCACCATTCGGCACTCCTATGCCCGACTATACGAACAAGGTCAAGGACATCATCGAGAAGGAGCTCGGCGTCGAGCGCGAGAAGATGACCGACGACGCGAGCTTCATCGACGACCTGGGCGCCGACTCGCTCGACATCGTCGAGCTGGTGATGGAGTTCGAGAAGGAGTTCAACATCGACATCCCGGACGAGGAGGCGGAGAAGCTCCGCACGGTCGGCGATGCGATCGCCTACCTGAACTCGAAGGTCGCCGGTTGATGCGACGGCGGGTCGTCGTCACGGGACTCGGGGCGATCTCGCCGGTCGGGAACGACGTGCCGACGACCTGGCGCTCGCTCCTGGAGGGGCGCTCGGGCGCGGCGCCGATCACGAAGTTCGACGCCGAGACCTTCGCCGTGCGCTTCGCGTGCGAGGTGAAGGACTTCGACGCCGGCGCGTACATGGACCGCAAGGAGGCCAAGCGGTCCGACCTGTACACGCAGTACGCGATGGCGGCGTCCGTGCAGGCGATGCAGGACGCGGGCTTCGGCGAGGGCACCGGCTACGTGCCCGAGGAGACGGGCGTCCTCATCGGCTCCGGCATCGGCGGGCTGCGCACGTTCGAGGAGCAGCACGCGACGTACATGCAGTCGGGCGCGAAGCGCATCTCGCCCTTCTTCATCCCGATGTTCATCTCGGACATCGCGGCCGGCGTCGTCTCCATGCGCTTCAACGCGCAGGGGCCGAACTTCGGCATCGTGTCCGCGTGCTCCACCAGCGCGCACGCGATCGGCGAGGCGTTCCGCGCCATCCAGTACGGCAGCGCGGACGTGATGATCGCCGGCGGCTCCGAGGCCGCGGTCACGCCGATGTCCATCGGCGGCTTCGCCAACATGGGCGCGCTCTCCACGCGCAACGACAGCCCGTCCACCGCCTCGCGCCCGTTCGACAAGGACCGCGACGGCTTCGTGATGGGCGAGGGCGCGGGCGTCGTGGTGCTCGAGGCGCTGGAGCACGCGCAGGCGCGCGGCGCGCGCATCTACGGGGAGATCGTGGGCTACGCCGCCACCGGCGACGCCTACCACCTCACCGGGCAGCGCGAGGACCACGCCGGCCTGCAGCGCGCCATGCGCCGCTGCCTCGCCGACGCCGGCCTCCAGCCGTCGGACGTGCAGTACGTCAACGCGCACGGAACGTCCACGCCGCTCAACGACCCGAACGAGGCGCGCGGCATCCGCGCCGTGTTCGGCGACTCGGTGCACGGGCTGAGCGTCAGCTCGACGAAGTCGTGCACGGGCCACATGCTCGGCGCCGCGGGCGCGATCGAGTTCATCGCTTGCGCGCTGGCGATCCGCGACCAGACCGTGCCGCCGACGATCAACCACGTCGAGACGGATCCCGAGATCGAGCTGGACGTCACGCCGAACGCGCCACGCCAGCGCGACATCACGGTGGCGATCAGCAACAGCTCCGGGTTCGGCGGGCACAACGCGACGCTCGCCGTCCGCCGCTTCGAGCCCTGACCGCGACGCGCGGCGCGCCGGCCTCCCGCCGGCCGCCGCGCGAATCGCCTGCAGGCCGTCCCTCCGCAGTCTCCAGCACGAGGAGCAGCACATGCCGTCGCCCGTCGTCTTCGATGTCGACCGTCTGCGCGACCCGGCCCTCCGGCCGATCGCCGAGAAGGTGCGCGCCGGGGAGCGGCTGACGCGCGAGGACGGCGTCGCGCTCTTCGAGTCGCACGACCTGTTCGGCGTGGGCGCGATGGCCGACGCGGTGAACCGCGCGCGCCACGGCGACGTGGTGACCTTCGCGTCGAACCAGCACATCAACCCGACCAACGTCTGCGTCCTGCGCAAGACGTGCGCGTTCTGCGGCTACGCGCGCCTCCCAAAGGAGGACGGCGCCTACCGCTACACGCTCGACCAGGTGCTGGCGGAGGCCGCGCACGCCGCCGACGGGCTGACGCGCGAGTTCCACATCGTGGGCGGCCTCGACATGCAGGCGGGGCTCGCGTACTACGACGCGATGTTCCGCGCGCTCAAGGCCAACTTTCCGCACGTCCACATCAAGGCGCTCACCGCCGTCGAGATCGCGCACATCGCGCGCATCGAGAAGATGACGTGGACCGACGTGCTGGTCGCGCTGCGCGAGGCCGGCCTCGACACGCTCCCCGGCGGCGGCGCGGAGACCTTCAGCGCCGCGGTGCGCGAGCAGATCGCGGGCAAGAAGCTGGGCGGCGCCGACTACATCGGCGTGCACCGCGCGGCGCACCAGCTGGGCATCCGCTCCAACTGCACGATGCTCTACGGCCACGTCGAGACGTACGCGGAGCGGCTGGAGCACCTGCAGATGCTGCGCGACCTGCAGGACGAGACGGGGGGCTTCCTGGCCTACATCCCGCTCGCCTACCACCCCGACGACAACGAGCTCGGGAAGCGCCTCGGACGCCAGGGCACGTCGACGACCGGCGTCGACGACCTGAAGAACCTCGCCGTCGGCCGGCTCTTTCTGGACAACTTCGCGCACGTGAAGTCGCACTGGATCATGGTCGGCCAGGCGGTCTCGCAGGTCGCGCTGCACTTCGGCGTCAACGACCTCGAAGGCACCGTGGTGCGCGAGAAGATCTACCACGCGGTCGGGGCGCGCACGTCGCAGTCGATGTCGCTCGACGACCTGCTGCGGCTGATCCGCGGGGCGGGGAAGGTCCCGGCCGAGCGCGACTCGTTCTACCGCACGCTGCGCACGTTCGACGGGCCGGTGCCGGCCGTGGCCGCGGCCTGAGATGCTGCGCGTCGGCCGCATCCCCTACATCAACTGCTACCCCGTCTACGGCGCGATCGACCGCGGCATCGTGCCGCTCGACGCGACGCTGGTCGACGGCGTGCCGACGGCACTGAACCGCGGCATCGCGGACGGGTCGCTCGACGTCAGCGTCGTCTCGGCCGTCGAGTACGCGCAGAACGCGCGCAACCTGCTGCTCCTGCCGGACCTCGGCATCACCTGCGACGGGCCGGTGCGCAGCGTGCTGCTGTTCAGCGACGTGCCGGCGACGGAGCTCGGCGGGCAGCGCGTGGTCGTCAGCACGAGCTCGATGACCAGCGTCGCGCTGCTGGAGCTGCTGTTCGAGAACGTCTGGCGCTGCCGCCCGGAGTTCGTGCCGGGCGACGCCGAGATCTCGGACCTCGCGCGCTTCGAGCGCGGCGGCGACCGGCCGGCGCGCCTCGTGATCGGTGACGCCGCGCTGCTGCTCGGCGCCGGCCCGCGCGGCGGTGACGACGCCGACGCGCCGCCGCCGTTCGCGCACGTGTACGACCTGGGCGAGGAGTGGCGGCGCTGGACGGGCCAGCCGTTCGTGTTCGCCGTCTGGGTGGCGCAGCGACGCACGCCGGTCGCGCAGTCGCTCGCCGTGCACGCCTCGCTCATCGAGAGCCGCGACTGGGGCCTCGCCCACCTCGACGAGCTGGCCGCGCAGGCGCACCGCGCGACCGGCATCGCGCACTCCGCGTGCGTCGAGTACTTCGCGGGCCTCGACTACGGGCTGTCGTATCCCCACCTCGCCGGGCTGACGGAGTTCTTCCGCCGCCTGGTGCTCGCCGGCCGCGTGCCCGACGGCCGGCTGGCCTTCCTGCCGGCCGCCTGACCGCGCCCTCCCCGCCGCCTCCCATGCGCGACCTCCTCGACCTCTACGCCAACGCGCCGCTCCTCGAGCTGGGCGCGACCGCCGACGCGATCCGCGAGGCGAAGCACCCGCACGGGGTCGTGACGTACATCGTCGATCGCAACATCAACTACACGAACGTCTGCGTCGCCGACTGCGGCTTCTGCGCGTTCGCGCGGCGCCCCAAGCACGGTGAGGGCTACACGCTCTCGTACGAGCAGATCGGGCAGAAGATCGACGAGACGAAGGCGCTGGGCGGGGTGCAGATCCTCATCCAGGGCGGGCACAACCCGTACATCCCGTTCGAGTGGTACCTGGAGCTGCTGCGCTACATCAAGCGGCACCACCCGATCCACATCCACGGCTTCAGCCCCAGCGAGGTCGACTTCTTCGCGACGCGCTTCCGCCTCGACGCGCGTGACGTGGTGCGCGAGCTCAAGGCGGCCGGCCTCGACTCGATCCCGGGCGGCGGCGGCGAGATCCTCGTGCAGCGCGTGCGCGACTACGCGGCGCCCAAGAAGGCCGGCGCCGACCGCTGGCTCGAGATCATGGAGATCGCGCACGGCGAGGGGATGAAGACCTCGGTGACGATGATGTACGGCCTCGGCGAGACGCTGGCCGAGCGGCTGGAGCACCTGCAGCGCGTGCGCGACCTGCAGGCGCGCACCGGCGGCTTCACGGCGTTCATCACCTGGCCGCTGCAGCCCGAGAACACGCCCGAGTTCTCGCACATGCAGAAGACCGACGCCACCGAGTACCTGCGCACGGTCGCCATCTCGCGCATCGCGCTGGACAACGTGCCCAACCTGCAGGCGAGCTGGGTCACGATGGGCACGAAGGTCGGCCAGATGGCGCTGCGCTTCGGCTGCAACGACTTCGGCTCCCTGATGATCGAGGAGAACGTCGTCTCGGCGGCGAACACGACGCACCGCACGACGATCGCGGAGATGGAGCGCCTGATCCGCGACGCGGGCTTCACGGCGGCGCGCCGGACGCAGTCGTACCAGATCATCCTGCCCGACGGCGCGCCCGACGGCGCGATGGCCGCCGCGTGACGGCGGGTCCCGTCGGCGAGACGAGGGTCGGCATCGGGTACGACTCGCACCGCTTCGGGACGGACGGGCACCCGCTCGTGATCGCGGGCGTGCGCATGCCGGGCGACGCCCGCGTCGTCGCGCACTCCGACGGCGACGTCGCCGCGCACGCGGTCACCGACGCCGTGCTCGGCGCCGCGGGGCTGGGCGACATCGGCGAGCTCTTTCCCAACACCGCCGCCGAGAACGCCGGCCGCGACTCGATGGAGATGCTGCGCCTCGCGGTCGAGCGCCTGCGCGCGGGCGGCTGGCGCGTGGCGAACGTCGACGTCGCCGTCGTCGCCGAGCGGCACAAGGTCGGCCCGCATCGCCCGGCGATGCGCGCGCGGCTGGCGGAGGCGCTCGGCGTCGCGCCGGAGGCCGTGTTCGTGAAGGGGAAGACGAACGAGGGGCTGGGCTGGATCGGCGCCGGCGAGGGGCTGGCCGCGCACGCCGTGGCCTCGCTCGTGCGACTCGGCGCGCCCACCACCTGAGCGCGCGGCGCCCGCGCGCCGCCTCCGCCCCTCCCGCCGTGCTCGAGCGACTCCTCGACTGGTTCGCGCAGCTGCCGCCGCTGGCGCTGTACGCCGCCCTCGCCGTCACCGCCGCCGCCGAGAACGTCTTCCCGCCGCTGCCGGCCGACACGGTCGTCGCCTTCGGCAGCTTCATCGCCGCGCGCGGCCAGGCGAGCGCGATCGGCTCGTTCCTCGCGACGCTCGCGGGCAACCTCGCCGGCGCGATGTTCATGTACTGGGTGGGCGCGCGCTACGGCGCCGATCGCGTGCTCCGACGGCTCGGCGGCGGCGAGCGCGGCTCGCAGAAGCTCGAGGCGCTCTACGGGAGGTACGGCGTGTGGGCGCTGGTCGTCAGCCGCTTCCTGCCGGGCGTGCGCGCGCTCGTGCCGCCGTTCGCCGGCGCGCTGCGGCTCGGCGCGGCGAAGGCGGCGCTGGCGATGGGCGTCGCGTCGGCCGTCTGGTACGGCGCGATCACCTACTTCGCGTTCACCGCGGGCGCCAACTTCGAGGCGCTGCAGGCCAAGGTCGCGCAGGGGCAGAAGTGGCTCGGCATCGGCGCCGTGATCGTCGTGGCCACGGCGCTCGCGGTGTGGTGGCTGCGCCGCCGGCGCGCCGCGGCGTGAGCGCGTGAGCGCGTGAGCACCGCCCGCGACGCCGCCGGCGCGTTCGCCGTGCCCGACGACGTGGCGCGCGCTTTCCGCCTGGAGCAGTTCCACGACTTCCTGGCGCTGGAGCGCGGCGCAGCCGACACGACGCAGGAGGCCTACGCGCGCGATGTCGCGCGGTTCGCGGCCTTCGCGCGCACCGCGGGCGTGGCCGCGCCCGGCGACGCCTCGCCGCGCGCGCTGCGCGAGTTCGTCTTCCACCTCAAGGACCTCGGCCTAGCGCCCGCGTCCATCCGCCGCACCGTCAGCGCCGTGCGCACGTACTACCGGTTCCTGCTGACCGAGGGCTACGTGCAGCGCGACCCCAGCGAGCGCCTCGAGACGCCGAAGCGCTGGCGCACGCTCCCCGAGGTGCTGACCGTGGCCGAGGTGGAGCGGCTGCTCGCCGCGCCGTCGCTGGACGACGCGCTCGTCTTCCGCGACCGCGCGATGCTGGAGCTGGGGTACGGCGCCGGCCTGCGCGTCTCCGAGTGGATCGGGCTCCGCGTGCAGGACGTCCTCTTCGAGGACCAGCTGCTGCGCGTCTTCGGCAAGGGCAGCAAGGAGCGGCTGGTGCCCATCGGCCGCTCGGCCATCGGCGCGGTCGCCGTCTACCTGCGCGAGCTGCGCCCCGCGCTCGAGAAGGGGAAGGGGAAGGGGATCCTCTTCCTGAACGCGCGCGGCGAGCCGCTCTCGCGCATGGGCGCGTGGACGATCCTCCGCAAGCACGTCGAGCGCGCGGGCATCGCGAAGCCCGTCTCGCCGCACACGTTGCGGCACTCGTTCGCGACGCACCTGCTGGAGGGCGGCGCGGACCTGCGCGCCGTGCAGGAGATGCTCGGCCACGCGGATATCGCAACGACGCAGATCTACACGCACGTCGACCGGGAGTACCTGCGCAGCGTGCATCGGCAGTATCATCCTCGGTCATGATCCTCGTCATCGACAACTACGACTCCTTCACCTACAACCTGGTCCAGTACCTCGGGGACCTGGGGGTGGAGCCCGTCGTCCGCCGCAACGACGCGATCGGCGTCGAGGAGGTCGGCGCGCTGCGGCCGCGCGCGATCGTCCTGTCGCCCGGGCCGTGCACGCCGTCCGAGGCGGGGATCACCGTGCCGGTCGTCCGGCGCTGGGGCGGCGAGATCCCGATCCTCGGCGTCTGCCTCGGCCACCAGGCCATCGGCGAGGCGTACGGCGGCCGCGTGGTGCGGGCGCGGCGCGTGATGCACGGGAAGACGTCGACCATCCGCCACGGCGGCACCGAGCTGTTCGCGGGGCTGCCGGACCCGCTGCCCGTGATGCGCTACCACTCGCTGGTCGTCGAGGCGGAGTCGCTGCCGGATTCGCTCGAGGTCGTGGCGCGGGCGGCGGACGACCCGACCGAGATCCACGCCCTGCGCCACCGGACCCAACCGGTATGGGGCGTGCAATTCCACCCCGAGTCGATCCTGACCACCGGCGGGCGCGAGCTGCTCGCCAACTTCCTCCGACTCGCCCCCTGAACTCCGGTGCCCCTGCGCGACACGGTGGGACGTGGTGCCACGGTCGCGCTGCTCGGCGCCGCGCTCTGCGCGCCGGGCCGGCTCCGCGCCCAGGAGCGGCCGGCCCAGCCTCCGGTGCCGGACCGTCCGCTCGCGCCCGGTGAGCCCGGGCTGCCCCAGCTCCCGCCCGACAGCGCCGGCGCCCGCGAGCTCCAGGTGGCGGTGGCGCGTCCGCGCCGGGCAGTCGTGCGCGACCTGGGACCGGGCGTCGCGGGCCGGTCGCTCCGCGCCACGCTGACGCAGCCCCACCTGCTGGTGGTCGCCCCGGACTCGGGGCTCGTGCTCGGGCGCGACCTCCGCATCGAGCGGACGCTGGTGGTCGTGGGCCCCGCGCGGCTCGCGGCCACCGTCCGCGGCGACGTCGTGGTGCTCGGCGACCTGTACCTGCGGCCCGGAGCCCTGGTGGAGGGTCGCGCCACGGCCATCGGAGGGCGCGTCATGCCGTCGGCGCTCGCCACGGTGCGCGGCGGGATCACGTCGTACGCGTCGCTCGGCTTCGTCGCCACCAAGGAGCGCGGCGACACCCTGGGCCTCGCCGTGCGCGCGCTCGACCGGAGCGATGCGCCGGCCGTCTCGCTGCCGGGCGTCGCCGGGTTCCGCATCCCGGGCTACGACCGCATCGACGGCGTGGTGCTCACCTTCGGCCCAGAGATCCGCCTCGACACGAGTCGCGTGCGCCTCGAGCCGCTCGTCACGTACCGCTCGCACCTCGGCGTCGTCGATCCCGGCCTGCGCGCCAGCGCGGAGCTGTCGCGCCGCACGTCGCTCGAGCTGCGCGCCGACCGCGGGACGTACACCAACGATGCGTGGATCCGCGGCGACATCATCAACTCCGCGCTCACGCTCGGCGTCGGCGCGGACGTGCGGAACTACTACCGCGCGGACCGCGGCGAGCTGACGGCGACGCGCCGCTTCGAGACCACGCGCCACGTCGTCGAGCCGTTCGTCGGCGTGCTGGCGGAGCGCGCCTGGTCCGCGCCGCGCGACTCGGGAGCGGCGAGCGTCCCGTTCAGCATCCTGACCCGCGCCGATCCCGAGGGCATCCGCCGGCCCAAGCCGGCGGTCGGCGGCGGGCGCGTCGCGTCCGTCCTCGCCGGCGCGCGCTGGCGCGCCGAGGCGGACCAGGCGCGCGGCGACGTGACGCTGCGCGTGGAGCAGGGCGTGTCCGTCTCGCGCGGGTCCCCGTTCACGCAGGGGACCATCGACGCCGACGTCGCGCTCCCCGGCTTCCGCGACCACACGATCGCGCTGTTCGCCCACGCGGTCGGCTCGCTCGGCCCCGACGTCCCGTCGCAGCGCTACGCGTACCTCGGCGGCGGCGGCACGATCCCGTCGCTCCGGCTGCTGGAGCAGGGCGGGGCGCAGCTGGCGTGGCTGGAGAGCCGCTACACGGTGCCCGTGCACGGCATCCACGTGCCCTTCGCGGGAACGCCCACCGTGATGCTGCGCCACATCGTCGGCGGCGCGGGCGTCGAGCGCCTCCCCGCGCTCACGCAGAACCTCGGCATCCGCGTGACCGTCGCGCTCATCCGCCTCGACTACACGTTCGATCCGAGCGGGCGTGGCCGGAACGACTTCTCGGTGGGCGTCGGCCTGCGCTGAGCGGTCGGTCAGGCCGAGTCGCGGCGCGGCAGCGTGCCCGGCTCGTCGGGGTCGGGGATCCCGTCCGCGACGTCCTCGATGTCGTGCGGCCCGCGCAGGTGCGCGACGTCGGCCTGCCGCGGGAACATGAGCGACGCGACGATCGAGCCGCCCAGCAGCGCCGCGATGACGCCGAGCGAGATGCCGATCGGGATCGGGAAGACCGACGAGACGAGCATCTTGAGCCCCACGAACGCCAGCACGGCCGCGAGCCCGAAGCGCAGGAAGTGGAACTTCTCGATCACCCCGGACAGCAGGAAGAAGAGCGACCGCAGGCCCAGGATGGCGAAGACGTTCGACGTGTAGACGAGGAACGGGTCGCGCGTGACGCCGAAGATGGCGGGAATCGAGTCGACCGCGAATACCAGGTCCGTCGTCTCGACGAGCACAAGCACGACGAACAGCGGCGTCGCGACCCACTTCAGCGCGCCTTCCGCGCCGCCGACGCGCTCCTTCACGAAGAAGTGCTGGCCGCGGTAGCCCTTGGTCACCGGCGTGACGCGCCGCACCAGGCGCAGCACCGGATTGTGCTCGGGGTCGATCTCCTGCTCGCCCTGCACGGCCATCTTGATGCCCGTGTAGACGAGGAACGCGCCGAAGACGTAGATGATCCAGTGGAAGCGGTCGATCAGCACCGCGCCCGCGCCGATCATCGCGCCGCGCATGACGAGCGCGCCGATGATGCCCCAGAACAGCACGCGGTGGCGCAGTTCCTCGGGGACGCGGAAGTAGGTGAAGATGAGGATGAAGACGAAGAGGTTGTCGACCGACAGCGCCTCCTCGACCAGGTAGCCGGCCGCGAACTCGAGCGCCGCCTGGCGCCCCATCGTCATCGCGATGCCGGCGCAGAAGATCGCGGCCATCGAGACCCAGACCGCGGTCCAGATGCCCGCCTCCTTCGCGGTGACGGCGTGCGCCTTCCGGTGGAACACGCCCAGGTCGAGCGCCAGCACCCCCAGGACGAACAGGGTGAACGCCGTCCACAGCCACCACGGTTGCGTCATCTCGATCCTCGAAGCTCTGGCCGCGCACGAGGGCGCGGCCGCCGCGGCCGCGTTTGCGTTCGGCCGCGCGAGCGGATAGGTTAAATGGCGTGAATTTTGCGTCCGCGCCCGCCCGCTCGCGATGCGCCTGCTCGCCGTGATCCCCGCGCGGCTCGGCGCCACGCGCCTGCCGCGCAAGCCGCTGCGCCTCCTCGGCGGCCAGCCGCTCGTCGTCCGCGTCTGGGAGCGCATCGCGGCGCTCGATGTGGCCGAGCGCTGCGTCGTCGCCACCGACGACGAGCAGGTCGCCGCCGTCGTGCGCGCAGCCGGTGGGGAAGCGGTCCTCACCCGCGGCGACCACCCCTCCGGGACCGATCGCGTCGCCGAGGTGGCGATGCGCGACGAGTTCGTCGGCTACGACGCGGTGGTAAATATCCAGGGCGACGAGCCCTTCGCCAGTGCAGGAGTCGTGCACGCGGCCTCGTCGCTGGTGACGCGGCAGGGCTACGCGCTCGGCACCGTCGCCTGTCCGGCCCCGCCCGAGATCCTCGCGCGGCCCGACGTCGTGAAGGTGGTCGCCACGGACGCCGGGCGCGCGTTGTACTTTTCGCGCGCCCCCGTGCCGTTCCTCCGCGAGCCCGACGACGCGGCGGACCGGACGCGGCGCGACGCGCTGGTGCGTCGGCACGTCGGCATCTACGCCTACACGCGCGAGGCGCTGGCGCGCTGGGTCGCGCTCCCGCCGCATCCGCTGGAGCAGATCGAGCGGCTCGAGCAGCTGCGCCCCCTCGCCGACGGCATGGCGATGGGCGTGGCCGTCGTCCACGAGGCACCACCACCCGGCATCGACACCGAGGACGACCTGGCCGCGGCCAACGCGCGCTGGCCCGAATGGGCGGCGAGCGTCGGGCACGGCGCGACATCGTCCTCCCCGCACACGCCCGCTTCCGAGGCGCGCCCCGGCGCGCCGCTGACCCTGCCCGCATGACCGCCGCTCCCTCCGCCTCCGCTGCTCCACCGGCCGCGCCCCCGAAGTTCATCTTCGTCACGGGCGGCGTCGTCTCGTCGCTCGGCAAGGGCATCGCGGCCGCCTCGCTCGGCCGGCTCCTCGTGGAGCGCGGGCTGAGCGTCACGATGATGAAGTTCGACCCGTACCTGAACGTCGATCCGGGCACCATGTCGCCGTTCCAGCACGGCGAGGTGTTCGTGACCGACGACGGCGCGGAGACCGACCTCGATCTCGGGCACTACGAGCGCTTCGTGGACCGCTCGCTGTCGCAGGCGAACAACGTCACGACGGGCCGGATCTACCTGAACG
>CBHYLO010000025.1:0-17448 GCA_966128675.1 uncultured bacterium
CGTCTCATCCGCTCGATCCGGAGCATCCGTAGTCCCCACGAGTAGTTCGTGCAGGCCCGCCACGACACCGGCCGCCGAGGGCACGGAGCCCGGGAATCCGCAGCCCGCAGCCCGCAGCCCGGACTCAGCGCTCCGCGCCGCGCTCCAGCAGGCGCCGCACCCGCGCCCGCCGCCGCATCAGCAGCAGCGCGTAGCCCAGGTACAGCGCGCCCACGACGACGTACGCCGCGTGGAAGTAGCCCGCGTTGTCCGGCGGCATCAGCCCTCCTCCCCGCGCAGCGCCAGCAGCTCGCGCTCCACGCCGTAGCGCACCCGCGCGCGCAGCAGCGCCACGAACAGCAGCGTCGTCGCGCCGAAGCCGAGCAGCAGCGTCGTCAGCATCTCCGGCGGCAGCGACGGCGCGCTCGGCTTCAGCACGATCGCGCGCGGATGCATCGTGCGGAACAGGATCACGCTCAGGTGGATGAACGGTACCAGCAGCACCGCCAGCAGCCCGAGCACCGCGGAGAAGCGCGCGCGCTGCTGGCGGTCCTCCAGCGCGCCGCGCATCACCAGGTAGCCCAGCACCACGAACCAGAGGAAGAGCGTCAGCGTCAGCCGCGCGTCCCAGGTCCACCAAGTGCCCCAGACCGGCTTGCCCCACAGCGGCCCGGTGAGCAGCACGACGCTCAGGAAGACGAGGCTCACCTCGGCCGCCGCCTCGGCCACGCGGTCCACCCGCTCGTCGCGCAGCCACAGGTAGACCGCGCTGCACAGCGCGACCACCGGGAGCCCCATGTAGAGGCCCACCACCGCGGCCGGCACGTGCACGTAGAAGATCTTCTGCGCCGGCCCCTGCATCGCCTCGACGGGCGTGAACCAGATCGCGCGCACCAGCACCGCGAGCACGGCCAGCAGCGCGCCGCCCAGCAGCAGGTCGGGCCCGCCCTTCGGCAGCGTGAGCGCGTCCGACGGCACGCCGCGCGACGCGGACGCGCCGGGGCGCTGGGGATCGGCGGCGTGGGGTACCGCGAGGGAGGGATTCGTCATCACAGGGTCCGCGCGCCGGGACTCAGTCCTCGAGCGTGTACGGGAAGGCCAGGGTGCAGGCCACGACGAAGATCATGTCGAACGCCCCCAGCATTTTCAACAGTCCGGCCATCTCGGCCACCGGCCGGCCGGCCAGCAGGCGGGCCGTCGCCATCGCCGCCGGCGTCACCACCGGCACGAAGAACGGCAGCGCGAGCATCGGCAGCAGCAGCTCGGCCAGCCGCGTGTTCACCGTCATCGCGCTGAACAGCGTGCCCACGGCGACCAGCCCGACCGCGGCCATCGCCGCCACCAGCAGGATGCCCGTGAGCACGCCGCCGCCCACCGGCAGGTCGTAGAAGAGCGCGACCGCGGGGATCGCGATCCCCTGCACGCCGGCGACGAACAGCAGGTTCGCGAGCGCCTTGCCCAGGAACAGCGCCTCGCGGCTCACCGGCGCGGCGAGCAGCCCGTCCATCGCGCGGTCGGCCTGCTCCACGCCGAACGAGCGGTGCAGCCCGAGCAGCCCGCTGAACACGAAGATCACCCACAGCACGCCGGGCGCGAGGTCGATCGCCGCGACCGCGGTGGGGTCCCACGAGAAGCGGAAGATCACCACCGCCAGCAGCGCGAACACGAGTGCGGCGAGGAACGCGCTGCGCGTGCGGAACTCGATGACGAGGTCCTTGCGCGCGACCAGCCACGCGGTGGCGAGCACGCCGGGCGCGCGGATCGTGGACGGCGCGCTCATCCCGCCGTCACCAGCGCGCGGTACTCGGCCGCGAACGCGGCGTCGTCCACCGCGGCGCGCGGGCGCTCCAGCACCAGCCGGCCGGCCTGCATCACGGCGACGTGCGTGCCGAGCGCGAGCCCCTCGGTGAGGTTGTGCGTCACCAGCACCAGCGCGGCGCCGTGCGCCTTGAGCGTGGTCAGTGCGTCCGTCAGCGCGCGCGCGCCCGCCTCGTCGAGCCCCGTGAACGGCTCGTCCAGCAGCACCACGCGCGGCTCGTGCACCATCGCGCGCGCGATCGACACGCGCTGCTGCAGCCCGCGGCTCAGGCGGCGCACCGGCGTGTCGGCGCGGTCGAGCACGCGCATCCGCGCCAGCGCCTCGCGCGCCGCGCCCTCCGGATCGGGCAGCCCGTAGAGCCGCGCCGCGAACGCGACGTTCTCCTGCGCCGTCAGCGCCGCGTAGAGCATCGCGTGGTGGCTGATGAGCCCCACGCGCGCGCGGACCTCGGGATCGCGCGCGATCGGCTGGCCGCCCACGCGCGCCTCGCCGGCGCTCGGCGACAGCAGCCCGGCGAGCATGCGCAGCAGCGTCGTCTTCCCCGCCCCGTTGGGGCCGAAGAGCGCCAGACAGTCGCCGCCCGCGAGCGCGAGGCTGACGCCGTCCACCGCGCGGCGCGGGCCGAAGGCGCGGCGCAGCGCCACCGCCTCGAGGGCGGGCGCGAGGACCGGATCCGAGGCGGCGGCGTGGTGCGGCGGGGAGGCGGCCGCGGTCAGCGGGCGCCCCGGGACGAGGCGGGGAACGGCACGCCCGAATGCTAGCGCCGGCCGGGAGGGCGAGGAACCCGCGCGCGGCCGCGCCCTCAGTCGGCCAGCGTGCTCAGGTCCCCCGGGTCCACCCCCAGCGCCTCGGCCTTCAGCATCCGCCGCACGATCTTCCCCGATCGCGTCTTGGGCAGCGCGGTCCGCACCTCGATCTCGCTCGGCTGCGCGATCGGCCCCAGGTCCTGCCGCACGTGGTCCTTGAGGCTGGCGACCAGCCCGGGCCCCGCGTCGTGCCCCGCGCGCAGCACGACGAACGCCTTGATGCGCTCCCCCTTGATCGGGTCCGGCAGGCCGATCACGGCGCTCTCCGCGACCGACGGGTGGCGCAGCAGCGCGCCCTCGACGTCGGCGGTGCCGATGCGGTGCCCCGCGACGTTGAGCACGTCGTCGGCGCGGCCGAGCACCGCCACGTAGCCGTCGGCGTCGCGCACCGCCACGTCGCCGGCGACGTACATCCCGGGGATCTGCGTCCAGTACGCCTCGTAGCGCGCGTGGTCGTTCCACACCGTGCGCAGCATGTACGGGAGCGGCTGGCGGATGGCGAGCAGCCCGCCCGTGTCCGGCGGCAGCTCGCGCCCCTCGCGGTCGACGATGGCGACGTCGGCGCCCGGCATCGGCTTCCCCACGCGCCCGGGCCGCGCCTCGAACGTCGGCAGGGTGCCCAGCACCGGCGCGGCGATCTCGGTCTGCCACCAGTTGTCGACGACGAAGCCGTTCCCCTGCCCCACCAGGTGCTGCTGCGCCCAGCGGTGCGCCTCGGGATTGAGCGGCTCGCCCGCGCACGCCAGCAGCCGCAGGCGCGAGAGGTCGAAGCGGCGCGGCGCATCGGGGCCGTGGCTCATCCACATGCGGACGGCGGTCGGCGCCGTGAACATCACGTCGACGCCGAACCGCTCCACCAGCTCCCACGTCACGTCGGGACTCGGGTGGTCCGGCGCGCCCTCGCGGAAGAGCACCGTCGCGCCCAGCGACAGCGGCCCGTAGACGATGAACGAGTGCCCGACCGCCCACCCCAGGTCCGACGTCGACCAGTAGACGTCCCGGTCGCCGATCTGGTAGAACGCGCGCGCCAGGTACGTCACGCCCACCAGGTAGCCGCCCGTGGTGTGCACCACCCCCTTGGGCCGCCCCGTGGTCCCCGACGTGTAGAGGATGAACAGCGGATGCTCGGCGTCCACGATCACGGGCTCGCAGTGGATCGCCTGCGGCGCCTGCACGTCGTAGAAGTCGAGCTCGCGCTCCGAGTCGAACGTCACGGGCGCGTCGCCCGGGCGCGAGCCGCGCCGGTGCACGATCACCTTCTCCACGAACGCGAGGTCGCGCACCGCCTCGTCCACCGTGGGCTTGAGCGCGACGGCCTTCCCGCGCCGATAGGTGAAGTCGGAGCACACCACCACCTTCGCGCCGGCGTCCTGGATGCGGGCGCGCAGCGCGCCCTCGCCCATCCCCGCGTACACCACGGAGTGGATGGCGCCGATGCGCGCGCACGCGAGCATCGCCACGATCCCCTCGGGCACGTTGGGCATGTAGATCACCACGCGGTCGCCCGTCGCGACGCCGCTCGCCTTCAGCGCGTTCGCGAACCGGTTCACCTCGCGGTACAGCCGCCCGTACGTGTACGTGCGCTCGTCGCCGTCCTCGCCCACCCAGATGAGCGCCGCCTTGGTGCGCCGCTCGCTCCGCGCGTGGCGGTCCAGGCAGCTCACCGTCGCGTTCAGCCGCCCGCCCTCGAACCAGGCGTGCGTCGGCGGCTCGAACCGGCGCACCGTCGTCCACGGCGTCGCCCACGCGACCGCCCCGGCCTTCTCCCCCCAGAACCCGTCCGGGTCGGCGGCCGCGCGGGCCGACTCGGCGTCGTGGTCGACGGCCGCCCGCGCGGCCAGCCACGCGGGCGCGGGGATCGGGGCCTCGCCGGCGAGCAGCGTGCGCAGCGTGGCGGCGGTCGGCGTGCTCATGGCCGTGCCTCCTCGGGAGCGAGGGGATGCGCGCGGCGGGCGCGCGGGATGCGGTCGGATGCGGTCGGATGCGGTCAGATGTCGACGTCCTTCGTCTCGCGCACCAGCAGCGCGCCCACCACCACCGTCACCGCGGCGATGACGATCGGGTACCACAGCCCCGCGTAGATGTCGCCCGTCGCGGCGACGATCGCGAACGCCGTCGTCGGCAGGAAGCCGCCGAACCAGCCGTTGCCGATGTGGTAGGGCAGCGACATCGACGTGTAGCGGATGCGCGTGGGGAACAGCTCCACCAGCATCGCCGCGATCGGGCCGTAGACCATCGTCACGAACAGCACGAGGACGAACAGCACCGCGACCACCATCGCGTGGTTGATGCGCGCCGGATCGGCCGCCGTCGGATAGCCCGCGCTCGCCAGCGCGCCGCCGAGCGCGCGCTCGAACGCCGGGCCGGCGACCGCCGCGTCGCCGGCGGTCGCGTCGTAGGCGGGGATCGCGGTCGCGCCCACGCGCACCTGCGCCGTGGCGCCCGCGGGCGCGGCGACGTTGGCGTACGGCACGCCCGCCTTCACCAGCGCGCCCTTCGCCACGTCGCAGCTCGACGTGAACCGGCTCGTCCCGACGGGATTGAACTGGAACGTGCACCCGGCCGGATCCGCGACCACCGTCACCGGGGCCGCCGCCTGCGCGTGCTCCAGCGCGGGGTTCGCGTAGTGCGTGAGCGCGCGGAAGAGCGGGAAGTACGTCAGCGCCGCGAGCGCGCAGCCGGCGAGGATCACCGGCTTGCGCCCGACGCGGTCCGACAGCGCGCCCATCACGAGGAAGAACGGCGTCCCAAGGAGGAGCGCCGCGGCGACCATGAGGTTCGCCGTCTGCTGGTCCACCTTGAGCAGCTGCGTGAGGAAGAAGAGCGCGTAGAACTGCCCCGTGTACCACACGACCGCCTGCCCCACCACGAGCCCGAACAGCGCGATCAGCACGATGCGCAGGTTGGCCCAGTTGCCGAACGACTCGCGGATCGGCGCGGTGGACGTCTTCCCCTCGGCCTTCATCGCGGCGAAGAGGGGCGACTCGTTGAGCCGCACGCGGATCCACACCGAGATCCCGAGCAGCGCCAGCGACACCAGGAACGGGATGCGCCACCCCCAGGCCTCGAACGCCGCGGTGCCGAGCGCCACGCGGCAGGCGAGGATCACGAGCAGCGAGAGGAAGAGGCCGAGCGTCGCCGTCGTCTGGATCCACGCGGTGTAGAGCCCGCGCTTCCCCGGCGGCGCGTGCTCGGCCACGTACGTCGCGGCGCCGCCGTACTCGCCGCCCAGCGCGAGGCCCTGCAGCAGGCGCAGGCCGACGAGGATGACGGGCGCCAGGATGCCGATGCTCGCGTACGAGGGCAGCACGCCGACGACGAACGTCGAGAGGCCCATGATGAGGATCGTGACCAGGAAGGTGTACTTCCGCCCCACCAGGTCGCCGAGCCGCCCGAACACCAGCGCGCCGAAGGGGCGCACGGCGAAGCCCGCGGCGAACGCCATCAGCGCGAAGATGAACGCCGCGGTGGGGTTCACCCCCGAGAAGAACTGCTTCGAGATGATCGCCGCCAGCGATCCGTACAGGTAGAAGTCGTACCACTCGAAGACGGTGCCGAGCGACGACGCGAAGATGACGCCGCGCACCTCGCCCGGCGCGAGCGTGCGGACGGCGGTGGGAGCGGCGGTCGGGCCGGGGGGCGACGCGGGCGCGGGGTGGGCCCCGGGGGCGGGCGGCAGGGTGGAGGCAGGGTGGAGGCGGGACGGGGCGCGGGGTAATCTTCCGCGCGTGCGCACCGTTGCGCACCCCTCTCCCGCCCCGCAATTCGCCGCAACGCGCCATGAGCGATCTCGACGTCCTCCTCCGCGAGGAGCGCTCCTTCCCGCCCCCCGAGGCCTTCCGCCAGGACGCGCTCGTCGGCGACGACGCGCTCCACCGCGAGGGCGCCGCCGACCCGGACGCCTTCTGGGCGCGGATGGCGCGCGAGCTGACGTGGACCAAGCCGTTCACGCGCACGCTCGACTGGGCGCCGCCGCGCGCGCAGTGGTTCGCCGACGGCACCCTGAACGCGAGCGTCAACTGCCTGGACCGGCACGTCGAGGGGCCGCGGCGCAACAAGGCGGCTCTGATCTTCGAGGGCGAGCCGGGCGACCAGCGGACGCTGACGTACTGGGACCTCTACCGGAAGGTCAACCAGTTCGCGCTCGTGCTCGACCGCCTGGGCGTGAAGAAGGGCGACCGCGTCGCGATCTACCTGCCGATGATCCCCGAGGCCGTGATCGCGATGCTCGCGTGCGCGCGCGTCGGCGCCATCCACTCGGTCGTCTTCGGCGGGTTCAGCCCCGAGTCGCTGCGCGACCGCATCAACGACTCGCAGTGCAAGGTGCTGATCACCGCCGACGGGTCGTACCGCCGCGGCCAGGTGATCCCGCTCAAGCGCAACGCCGACAAGGCGCTCGCGGAGTGCCCGTCGATCCAGCACGTGGTCGTCGTGCAGCGCCGCACGGGCGCGCCGGGCGACGCGGCGTTCACCGAGATCCAGGAGGGGCGCGACCACTGGTGGCACCGCCTCATGCGCGAGGCGCGCAACGCCGACGGCGGCTTCTATCGCGCGCCCGAGGAGATGAACGCGGAGGACCTGCTCTTCGTCCTCTACACGTCGGGCACCACGGGGAAGCCGAAGGGGATCGTGCACTCGACGGGCGGCTACCTCACGGCCGCGGCGGCGACGACGAAGTACGTCTTCGACCTCAAGGAGGACGACGTCTACTGGTGCACCGCGGACATCGGCTGGGTCACCGGGCACTCGTACATCGTGTACGGCCCGCTGGCCAACGGCGCGACCTGCGTGCTCTACGAGGGCGCCCCCGACTGGCCGGAGAAGGACCGCTTCTGGGCGATCTGCGAGCGCTACGGCGTCACCATCTTCTACACCGCGCCGACGGCCATCCGCGCGTTCATGAAGTGGGGCCCCGAGTATCCCGCGCGCTACGACCTGTCGCGCCTGCGCCTCCTCGGCTCCGTGGGCGAGCCGATCAACCCCGAGGCGTGGATGTGGTACCACAAGCACATCGGCGGCGAGCGCTGCCCGATCGTGGACACGTGGTGGCAGACCGAGACGGGCGCGATCATGATCACGCCGCTGCCGGGCGTGACGGCGACCAAGCCGGGCTCCGCGACGGTCCCCTTCCCCGGCATCTCGGCCGCCCTGCTGGACTCGGCGGGCCAGGAGATCGGGGTGGGCGGCGGGCTGCTCGCGCTCACGCGCCCGTGGCCGTCGATGCTGCGCACGATCTGGGGCGACGACCAGCGCTACGTCGACACCTACTTCTCGAAGTGGCCGGGGCGCCCCGACCTCTACTTCGCGGGCGACGGCGCCAAGCGCGACGAGGACGGCTACTACTGGATCCTGGGGCGCGTGGACGACGTGCTGAACGTCGCCGGCCACCGCATCGGCACGATGGAGGTCGAGAGCGCGCTGGTGGACCACCCCGCGGTCGCGGAGGCGGCGGTGGTGGGCAAGCACCACGAGCTGAAGGGCCAGGCGATCGCCGCCTTCGTCACGCTCCGCGCCGGCTTCCACCAGAGCGGCGAGCTGCGCGACGAGCTGCGCGACCACGTGGCCGAGAAGATCGGCCCGATCGCCAAGCCGGACGACATCCTGTTCAGCGCCGACCTCCCCAAGACGCGCTCGGGGAAGATCATGCGCCGCCTGCTGCGCGACATCGCCGAGGGGCGGGCGCTGGGCGACACGACGACGCTGGCCGACCCGGGCGTGGTGGCGTCGCTCAAGGACCAGTACGAGGCGCAGGAGAGCTGAGGGCCCCGAGCCGGATCCTGGCCGGCCCGCGCCCCCCGGTGACCACGGTCACCGGGGGGCGTCCCTGTCTGGTACGGAGCGTGCCCCCTGACCGGCCGGCCAGTGTATCTTCCGGCTGGCCCGGCCGGCGCGCGTCGTCGGCTCGCGCCTCGCCCGGTCGCCCACCCGTCCCCGCATGCTCGGCAAGCTCTTCCCGGAAGCGATCTTCTCCCGCAAGCTGCCGCCGGCCGCCGAGCGCCGCCTGCGGCTGGCGCAGGCCCGGGCCGAGGAGTCCATCGTCCGCGCGCACGTCGACAACGCGCTGATGTTCATGGACACGCTGGCGGAGGACCTGCCGTTCGACCGGGCGATCGACACCTACATCCGCGTGATGGGGATCCCCGAGCCGCTGGCGAGCACGGTGGCGACGCGCGCGCTGGTGGTGCTGGGCCAGGACCTGGTCCCCTTCCGCCGCCGGCAGCGCGGCCCGGGCGCGGCCGCGGCGGCCCCGGTGCCCCAGGGCGCCGAGGGCGACGGCGACGACGGCGGGAAGCCGCGCCTGCGGCTCGACGACGCGGCCGAGGCCCGGCGGCGGCGGCGCGCCTGATCCGACCGACGATCCGCCGAAGAGGCTCCGTGTCGCGCATCGATCGACGCGCCGCGCGGAGCCTCTTCGTCATCCTACCATCCTGTCTCTCGGCGTTCAGGGTCTCGCGCGCCGGACCCCTTTCGCCTCTTGGGAGGGATACGGATGCTTCGGACCTGGCGGATGCTCCGGATTGCTCCGCGCGGCGACGACGTCCCATGCACGACGAGGAGCGATCCGCAGGATCCGCGTCATCCGGAGCATCCGTATCTCTCCCAAGAGGCCAACAGGACCGGCGCGCCGGGTCCGCCGGCCGCCGGGGCCACTACGACCGAGGGGCCCCGCCATCGATGGCGCGGCCCCTCGTCACTTCTCCCTGCGCGAGCGTCAGGGCGCCGCGACGGGCGTGCGCTTGGCGGTGTCGCCGCTCGGCGTCGACGTCGCGGGGGCCGCGGCCGCGGTGGCGCGCGCCGAGTCGACCATCGCCTTGATGACGTCGAACGGCTGCGCGCCGGCGACCATCCGGTCGCCGATCACGAACGACGGCGTCGAGCGGATCTGCGCCGTCTCGGCCGCCTTCGCGTGGGCGGCGATGCGGTCGACGTGCTTGCGGCCGTCGTAGCACTGCTCCCACGTCGCGCCGTCCGCGCCGATCTCCTTCGCGTAGCCCGCGAAGATCGACTTCGGGTCGTCGGTGGCGAACGAGTTCCAGTCGTTCTGGCCCGCGAAGATGCGGTCGTGCATCTCCCAGAACTTGCCCTGGTCGTCGGCGCAGGCGGCGGCCAGCGAGGCCGCGGGGCTGTTGCGGTGCGACGCGTTCACCGGGAAGAGGTACACGCGGTAGCGCGCGAGCCCGGTGTCGACCAGGCGCTTGATCACGTCCGGCTCGGTGACCGTCGCGAACTGGCCGCAGCCCGGGCACTCGAAGTCCGCGTACTCGACGATCTCCACCGGCGCCGTCGGGCTGCCGCGGAGGTAGCCCGGTGCGGCCGCGAGGTTGGCGGCGGGCGTCGGCACGGTGACGATGGAGGCGGTCCGCGACCGCTGCGTCGCCCAGAGGATGCCGGCGACGCCGGCCACGCCGACGACCAGCAGCGTGAGGTAGAAGCCGCGGCGCGACTGCTTGCCGCGGGCCTGCTTCACGACGTCCGGTCGTCCTCCGCGTCCGGCGTCCATTCGCTTCGATGCCATGTAGGGCTGTCCTGAGCGTCGAGGGCCTGCTGCACGATGCGCCGACTCTCCGCCACCTCGGGGGTGTCGTAGGTCGCGCGCACCTCGTAGTGAAAGAGCTCGCTGCGCACGTCGCCGATCAGCCGCATGAGGGGACCGGCGTGCCGCAGCAGCTCGCCGCGCGCGTGGAGCTCGGTGATGCGCTCCGCCAACGCGAGGAGCAGCGCCTCGAGGTTGCGGGCGCGAGCGGCGTCGTAGGTCTGGTCGTCCGACATGCGGCATCCCTGCGCGTGCGGGGTATGCCGGAGGGGAAGCTACGCACCCGCGCGTCCTCCGGCGACTGCTCCGGCCGGCGAGCTCGCGCGGCCCATCGGGTGGACGGTGCCGACGACCCCGCGGTCACGCCCGCGGCCCTCGCCCGAGCGCTGGCCCGAGCCCTGCCCCGCCGTGCGGGCGCGACTCGTGCCACCGGAGCGCGGCACGTTAGCTTCTCGCCCGTCCGCGCCGTTCCGTACCCCGCTGGCGCCGCCGGTTTCCGTCGGGTCCGCCGGCCGCCGTCCCGCTCCGCGTCTCCCCGCTCCGCCTTCGCCACGCCCGTGCGCGCCGACCACCTCCGCCTGCCCGTCGGACCCGGATCGCTGCACGCCGAACGCTACGGCCACGGCGGCACCCCGATCGTGCTGCTGCACGGCTTCGGCACGTGCAGCTTCCTCTGGCGCGAGGTGGCGCCGCAGCTGGCGATCGCCCGGCACACGGCCGTCGCGCTCGACCTGCTGGGGCACGGCGAGTCGGACCGCCCCATCGAGGCCGACTTCGGCGTCGCGGCGCAGGCGGAGTACCTGGACCGCGCGCTCACCGTGCTGCGGATGGCGCGGGCGGTGATCGTGGGCGTGGACGTGGGCGGCGGCGTGGCGCTGCGGCTGGCGGCCACGCGCCCCGACCGCGTCGCGGGCCTGGTGCTGGTGAACACGGTCGCCTTCGAGCACATGCCGGGGCGCGACGTGCGCACGCTGCAGCGGAACACGGCCCGCGTCGCGTTCCGGCTGTCGCGCGGGATGTTCGGCGCGTCGCCGCTGCTGGCGCCCGTGCTCCAGGGGAGCGTCGCGAACCCGGCGCACATGCCCGAGCGGCTGGTGGCGCGCTACCTCGCCCCGTTCGTCGGCCGCGACGGGGTGACGCACCTGCTGGACCTCGCGCGCTCGCTGCGCACCGAGGAGGTCGACGAGATCGACCTGGCGTGCGTGACCGCGCCGACGCTGGTGGTGTGGGGCGAGGCCGATCCGTGGGTGCCGGCGGAGGTGCCGACGCGGCTCCTGCACGCGATCCCGGACACGCGGCTGGCGCGGCTGCCGGGGGTGGGCCGCCTCGCCCCCGAGGAGGCGCCCGACGAGCTGGCGGACCTCGTCCTCGGCCATGTCGTGCGCATCGAGGCGGCCGCCGCGGCGGCGCAGGCGGCGCGGGCCGAGCTGGCGATGGCGACCCGTCCGCGCGAGGGCGTCGCGGCCGGCGACTTGCCCTCCGGGATCACACCGGGCGACGTGGACCGCTAGGAAAAGCCTCCGAGGTGGGTTAGCTTTCCTCGTCTATCACCGCATCGACTTGCAGCCGGATTTCATGAGCCGAGTGAAGAGCAACAACGCGAATCGCGGACGACGGGAAGTCGCGGTCCCGACGCCGTTCGAGGAGGCCCGCGACGAGCTGTTCCAGCACATCATGTCGTGTGGTGTCATCGGGAGCGAGCCCGAGCACCAGACGGAGTGGTTCGACGCCACGATGGCGTACATGACGGACCGCTTCCCGGAGATCCCTGCCGAGAAGATGCAGGAGCTCCGGACGCTCGGCGAGCGCTTCGCGCAGCCGCCGAAGCGCCAGGCCCAGACGTCGGCCGCCTGACGCCATCCGCGTCGCCGCACGGCAAGCCATGACACCACGCCCCCGATCGCTCGGGGGCGTTCGTGTTTCCCGGCGCTACCGGCGCCCGGGCCGCGCGCGGCGGAGCGCCACGGCCACGCGCACGCCGCCGCCCAGCCCCACCTCGACCGCCGGGGCGACGCGGCCCCGGGGCGCCCCCTCGACGCCCAGCAGGGCGACCAGCTGCCACCGCGGCGCCGCGTCGTCGCGCACGGCGGCCGCCACGCCCCCGCCCAGGTAGACGCCGCGCCGCGCCATGCGCAGCGGATCGAGGTGGAAGCGCGCCAGCGCCTCGACGCGCGCGGCCGGCACCGCGCCACGGCGGCCGTCGCCCGCGCCGGCGGCGTCGGGATCGCGCGCCAGCCCCACCGCCGCGACGACGCCGAGCCGCGTGTAGAGCCCCGCGTCGCCGAACAGCCCCGCCCCGCCGAACGCGCCGCCCTCGCGGCCGAAGGCGCCGTCCACCCGCAGCTCGGGCGACAGCGCGGGCCGCGCCGGGGCCTGCGCGGCCAGCGGCGCCGCGCCGACCAGGGCGAGAAGCGTCGGGAGGAGACGGAGGGCGCGCGCGAAGGGGGGACGTCGGCTCACGGCTTCAGCGTGCGGTCGCGCTCGCGCCAGAGCAGCAGCGTGTAGTCCACCGTCGCCGCCACCGAGACGATCCCCAGCACCACCACCAGCGGCGTCACCCACCGCGGCCACACCAGCGCGGTGACCAGCGCGAGCAGCTGCAGCGCCGTGACGACCTTCCCGAGCGGCCGCGCGCGGAAGGCGACGGGGCGGAGCCAGGCGACGCTGCGCGCGACGAGGAAGCCGATCGCGGTCATGATGTCGCGCAGCAGCAGCACGCCGACCTGCGCGAGCGTGAGCTGGCCCTGGAGCAGCAGCGTGATCACCGCGGCCAGCACGAAGGCGCGGTCGGCCAGGGGGTCGATGAGCGCGCCCCAGCGCGAGACGGCGTTGCGGCGGCGCGCCAGCCAGCCGTCGAGGAAGTCGGTGAGCGACGCGACGCCCACCAGCGCCACGCGCTCGCCGTTGCCGGTGGACGCGAGGAATCCGGCCGCCAGCACGAACCGCGACAGCGAGACGACGTTCGGCAGCGTCCAGAGCTCGGTCGACGGGGGCGGCGCGCCGCGTGACATGGGCGGAACCTAGCGCGGCCTCGCATCCGGAGGCAAACCGACCGTGGACCCACGCCGACGACGCGTGCGTGACGTGGCGCACGGTCGCGGTGCGCGCGGCGGCGCGATCCTCGCAGCCGCCGGCGCCGCGGCCCACCCACGGCCCGCGTGCCGGCCGACCGTCTTCCGCCGCGCCCCCTCGCCCGCCCACCGGCCATGTCGACCTCCGCGCCCCCGCCCACCGCCCGCCCGGACGACGCGGCGCCCGGACCGCTGCCCCGCCTCGTGCGACGGGCGATCCTCCCGTGCGGCGGCCAGGGCACGCGCATGCGCGCGCTCACCGGCGGCCAGCCGAAGGAGATGCTGCCCGTGGGCGGCATGCCGCTGGTGGAGCACGCGGCGCGCGAGTGCGCGGCGAGCGGCATCGACGAGCTGCTGGTGATCGTGGCGCCGGGCAAGGACGCGATCGCGGCGCACCTCGCGCCGCTCGCCGGCTCGCCCGGCATGCCGCGCCGCGTGTCGTTCCTGGAGCAGCCGGTGGCGCGCGGGCTGGCGGACGCGATCCGGCTGGGCCGCGCCTTCGCCGCCGACGCGCCGGTGGCGGTCGCGCTGCCGGACAACCTGTTCGTCGACGACGCGCCCGGCGTCGCGCAGGTCGCGGACGCGTACGCGCGCACCGGCCGGCACGTCGTGGCCGTGGTCGAGATCACGAGCGAGGAGGCGGCGCGCCGCGGTCCCACGGCGGTCCTTCCCGGCACGCGCGACGGGGAGCTGTTCGAGATCGCGCACATCCCCGACAAGGGCGAGCGCGGTCGCACCTTCGACACCGGCGGCGCGCCGTCGGCGTTCACGGGCGTCGGCCGCTACGTCTTCCGCCCCGACGTGTTCGACGTCATCGACGCGGCGGAGCGCGCGCTGCCCGCGGACGCGGAGCTGGACGACGTGCCCGTGATGCAGCGGCTGCTGGCGGCGGGGCAGCTGGTCGGCCGGCGCATGCGCGGTCGCTTCCTCGATGCGGGACTGCCGGACGGCTACGCGGAGGCGAAGGCCCGCCTGGCGCGCGCGTGAACCCCGGCGTGGACGCGCGCGTGGACGAACGCCGGCCAGCGGCGCCCCTTGTTCGCGCCCCCGCCGACGGCCTATCGTCCGCCGTGGCCGACGCCCCCGCCCCGACGCCCCCGTTCACGCACCTCACCGCCGACTTCCTGGGCGTGCCGGCCGCGCAGCTGCGCGACGACGCGCTGATCGGCGGCCTGCTCGTCGCCGCCGCCGGCGCCGCGGGCCTGGGCGCGCACGGCCCGCCGGTGATGCGCGCGCTCCCGCACGACGGCGTCGCGGGGCTGTTCCTCCTGGAAGGGTGCCACATCGCCGTGCACACCTTCCCGGCCGAGGAGCTGCTGCTGCTGGACGTGCTCTCGCGCGCGACGCGCGACGCGCAGAAGGCGGTGGACGTGTTCTCGCGCCGGCTCACCGCGCGCACCGTCCGCGCCGAGCATCGGGCACGTGGCTGACGGCGGCGCGCACGCGGTGCTGGGCGCGCTGGCGACCCCGCTCGCCATGCTGGCGCAGATCGCGACGCCGCTGGACTCCCCGCTCGAGGCGCTGCCGATCCCGCGCGAGTGGCGCACCTGGCCCGCGCTCGCGTGGCTGGTGGGCGTCGCGGTCACGCTCGGCTGGAACATCGTCTACGCGGGGCGCATCGCGCGGCTGCGTCGTGCGCCGCGGCCGCTGGCGGGGCTCAGCGCGGCGTGCGGCCTGCTGGTGGCGCCCGCGCTCGTGGCGCACGTCGCTTCGAGCTCGCTCTACGGCGGCCGCGCGGTCAGCGGCATCGCGTGGCTCTGGCCGCTGACGACGACGCTGTTCGTGGCGCAGGCCGCGTTCGCGACGTGGCGCCGCTTCGTGACGCCGTTCGTCGGCGTGCCGCTGCTCGTGTGGGACCTGCTCACCTGCCTCGCGGCGTGGACGCGCTTCGCGGTCGAGCAGCAGGGCGACGCGCCGACCGCGCTGCTCGCGCTGTCGGCCGCGCAGGCGACCGTGCACGGCGCGGCCATCGGCGGCGCGGCGCTGGTGTCGCCGCTCGCGGTGCAGCTGCCGCTGCTGGTGCCCGCGTACCCCGCGCGCTGGCGGCTCACGCGCACGGTGCGCGCGCTGCTGGCGGTGGCGACGATCTTCGCGGCCGGCGTGCTGCTGCTGGAGCTGCCGCGCGGCATCGGCACGGTGGCGAGCTACCAGCCGTGGGCGAGCGAGCGCCTGAGCGAGCGCCCCACCGGCGACTTCGCGATCGGCGTGTCGCTGCTGCCGCCGCTCGGCGGGCCGCCGCCGACGGTCGCGACGCGCTGGGACATGCCGCTCCTCGACTCGCTCGACGTGCAGGCGGTGCGCGTCACGGTCCGCAGCGGCGCGCTCACGCTCGGCGCGCTCGACTCGCTGCAGCGGACGCTCGACCCGGCGCGCCGCGACAGCCTGCGCCTGGTGGTGGCGATCGCGTTCGAGCGCGAGGACGGCGCGCGCCGCCGCGCGGACCCCGAGCGCTTCGACGCGCGGCGGCTGGCGCTCGTGGAGCGGGTCGCGCGCGCGCTGCGCCCGGACGTGCTGCTGCCCGCCGACGCGCCGTACGGCGCGGCGTCCGTCGACGCGGTGGGCCGCCTGCCGGTGGAGCACTGGCGGCGCTTCCTCACGGCATCCGCGGCGCGCGTGCAGGCGGTGAACCCGAACATCCGCGTCGGCGTCGCGGCGTCGTCGTACGACGCGCCCGACAGCACGCTGTACGCGTGGGCGGCATCGCGCGCGTCGCCGGTGCACGTCGTCGGCTTCGAGGTGATGCCGTCGTTCTCGGGCGGCACCGGCGTGGACGCGCGCCTGCGCGCGGCCGACCGCTGGATGCGCGCGCAGGAGCGCACGCGCGTGGGCGTGGGCGCGGCGGCGCGCGCGAAGCCGCACTGGGTGTTCGACGTGCACGCCTTCCCTGCCACGCACGGCGACGCGAGCCAGGAGCGCGCGGTGTGGCACACGCTCGCGTGGGCGACCGCGCACCCCGACGTCGACGGCGTGGTCGTCGGCGAGTCTGGGGACTACGCGCGGATGACGGGGCTGCGCGCGGCGTCGGGCCGCACGCGCCGGGTGGCGGCGGCGATCAACCGGGCGTCGCGGGCGCTGCGGGAGGCCGTCGTTCCCTGAACGATGGCTGCGGCCTGCGGCCTGCGGATCCTGAACGACCCGCGGTCCGCAGCCCGCAGCCGCCTCTCAGGCGCCGGCCGCCTCGCCGGAGCCGAGGTTCTCCGTCGCCCGATCGATGCGCCGCACGTAGTCGCGCGCGCTCTCGTCGTCGGCGCGCGTCGGCAGCACCATGCGCGCGTCGTCGGGCTGCGTGCTGTCGGGGGCGTTGGTCATGCGGTCGCCGCCGAGCGCCGAGACGGCCGACTCGAACCGCTCCACCGCCTCGACCACGGCGGCGAGGTCGAGCGCCGACTCCTCGCCGGTGACGCGGACGCCGCGCTGCCGGAGCTGCGCGTACGCCATGTCGGCGGCGTGGGCGCGCTCCTCGTCGCGGTGCGGGTTGAGCTCCTGCTGGCGCTCCTCGAACGGGGGGCGGGACATCGGCTGGGCCTCCGGATAGGGTGGACGTCGGGTCGACGCCCTCCCCGTTCACATTCGGTGCCGGCGGGCGCGCCTCAGCCCGTCCCGCGGACGACGCCCTCCACGCGGCGCGCCGGGTCGAACCAGTCGCGGGCCAGCGCCTGGATCATCGAAGGCGTGACCGCGCGCACCCGCGCGTCGTAGGTCTCGAGCTCGGAGAGCCCCTCGCCGGTGAGCCACGCGTCCACGAGCTCGCCCATCACCGCGCCGCCGCTCTGCCGCGCGATGGCGTGCGTGCCGAGCGCGTACGTCTGCGCGCGTTCCAGCTCCTCCGCGCTCACGGGCGCGTCGCGCAGCCGCTCGAACTCGGCCAGCAGCCCGGCGCGCGCCTCGTCCTCCTGCGTCGGCCCCGTCGCGATGTAGGCGCCGAAGGTGCCGGCGAGCCGCCGCGGGCTCGCGAAGGCGTGCACCGTGTACGCGAGCGAGCGGCGGTCGCGCAGCTCGTCGAAGAAGCGGCCGCCCAACCCGCTGGCGATGCCCGCGAGCAGCTGCGCCGCGACGCGCGCGGGATCGGTGCGCGTCGGCCCGGGAAAGAGCAGCGCCAGCGCCGTCTGCTTCTTGGCGCGCGCGTCGTCGCGCCGCGCGCCGGCGCGCCACGCGGGCGCGGGGAGCGGCATCGCCTCGCGCGGCACGAGCGCCCCGAACTCGCGCGCCACCAGCGCGGCCGCGTCCTCCGGCGCGAGG
>CBHYLO010000026.1:0-17436 GCA_966128675.1 uncultured bacterium
GCTACTCACCGGCCACTCACGGAGGGACCATGCGAGGACGCATCCCGAGCCTGCTGGCGCTGGCCGCGCTGGTCGGCTGCAGCGCGAAGGACCGCAGCGCGAGCGACACCGCCGCGGCGGTGACCGCGATCCCGGACTCCGCCGCCGGGTCGATGGCGGCGACGCCGGCGGCGCCGGCGCCGATCTCGCTCGGCGCGGTCGCGGGGCGGTGGGACATGCGGGCCGTGCCGGAGTCCGGCGACACGACGGCGACGACGTACGTGATGACCGCGACCGCCGACTCGACCGGGTGGATGATGGCCTTCCCCGACCGGGCGCCCGTGAAGCTGCGCCTCGTGTCGGTCGGGGGCGACAGCATCGTGGCGGAGGCGGGCCCGTACGCGAGCGTGCGGCGGCGCGGGGTGCAGGTGACGACGCACAGCGTGATGCGCATGCAGGGCGACCGGCTGGTCGGCCACACGACCGCGCACTACAAGACGACCGGCCCCGACTCCGTGCTGCAGCTGCGCACGGAGGGCACGCGGCGTCCCTGAGCCGGAGGCGCCATGTACGCCATCGTGCGCCGCTACACGGGGGCCGAGGGGCTGATCGACACGCTGGTGCGCCGGCAGGACGAGGTGCGGCAGCTCATCGGCTCGGTCGTGGGGTTCGTCAGCTACCAGGCGATCCGCTCGGGGGACCAGCTGATCACCGTCAGCGTCTGCCACGATCGCGTGGGCGCGGAGGAGACCACGCGCCGCGCGGCCGAGTGGGTGCGGCAGCAGGTGCCGGTGGACCAGGTGCGGGTGCCCGAGGTGGTCGTCGGCGACCTCTTCCTGGACTTCAAGGCCAGCTCCGCGGCGCCGCCGGACGCGTATCCGGCGTCGATGCCGCGCCCCGCCGACCTGCGGCCGCCGGCGCGCTGACCGGCCCCTGTACCGGGGGCCTCCGGGCCGCCGCTCCGCCCGCCCCGCCCACCGCCCGGCCTCGCGCCGCGGCGGGCGGGGCGGGCGGCGTGCGCCGGCCCTTCGTACGGGCGCCGTACGATCCCCTTGACGGCCTCCGGTCCCAGGGTCAGCTTGGCCGCTCGCCAAGTCATCTGATGACTTGCTCACTCGATCGCGTGCCGGTCCCGACCATGGAAGCCGCCCTCCAGCCGGTCCTGCGCCAGAGCCTGGCCGACGACGTCGCCCAGCGCATCCGGCAGCTGATCCAGCGCCGCGAGTACCAGCCGGGCGACCGGCTGCCGGCGATCGCCGAGATGGCGCGGCACTTCGGCGTTGCTGGCGCTTCTGTGCGGGAGGGGCTGCGCAAGCTCGAGACGCTGGGCGTCGTCGATATCCGCCACGGCTCCGGCGTCTACGTCGGCCGGATCCCCGACGCGCTGCTGATCTCGAACCCCGGGTTCGAGGGCGCCATCTCGAAGAAGCTCCTCGTCGACCTCATCGAGGCCCGCATCCCGATCGAGGTCCAGTCGGTGTCGCTGGCGGCCGAGCATGCCACGGAGGAGGACCTGGCGCAGCTGCGGACGCTGCTCGTGCGCGCCGGCGCCATGCTCGACGACGCCGTCCTGCTCAACCAGACCAACCTCGCCTTCCACCGCGCGATCGCGCAGGCCTCGGGGAACGGCGTGCTGTTCCAGCTCCTCGAGGTCCTCGGGAGCCTGTTCAAGGAGGAGCAGCGCGTGATCCTCGACATCCACGGCTCGCGCGGGCAGGACCACGCCGAGCACCTGGGGATCCTGGAGGCGCTGGAGCGCCGCGACGCCGCGCTGGCCGCGGCGCGCATGCGCGCGCACCTCGACGGCGTGCGCGACGTGCTCCGCCGCTGGGACCCCGCCGCCCACCCGGTCGCCTGATGCGCGCCCACCTCCGCACGGCGCCGCTCCTCGCCGCCGCGACGCTGCTCCCGGCGGCCGCGGCCGCCCAGACCCTCACGGTCCGCAACAACCACGAGCTCCCCTACGCCGGCCCGGTGAACGCCGCGGTGGCGCTCCCCGACGGCCACTACGTCGGCGCCGGCGCGACGGCCGAGGTGCGCGGTGGGGCCATGCGCGCGGTCGTGACGCTGGCGCCGGGGGCCGCGGCGCGGCTCACGCGCGCGGCGCTCTCCGCCGACGGACCGCACCCGTTCCTCGTCGGGTCGCTGGCCGTCCGGCCCGCGGGCGGCGCGCTCGCGCTGGCGTGGGACGGCCGGCCGGCGGCGACGCTCGACCTCGGGCTGGTCGTGCTCCCGGGCAGCACCGCGACCGTCGACAGCGCCGTGGCGGCGTTCCGTCCGGCCGCGCTCGCGTGGCAGGGGCAGCCCGACGGGACCTGGACGGCGGAGGCGCGGCAGGACGGCTACCGCGTGACGGTGACGCTCGCGCCCTACGGTGGCGGGTGGCTCGACGCCCGCGCCCGCGTCGAGCGCGAGGGGCCGGCGGCGGGGCCCGCGTACGTCGCGCTGGTCCGCCGCGTCGGCACGCCGAACGTCGCCGCGCCGGCCGCGCGTCTGCGCTTCAACGGCCGCGTGCTCGACGGCGGCGACTCGCCGGACACGTGGGACCGCGACTTCTGGTACGTGCGCGGCGTCGACTGGGCGCGCTGGTCCGCGGGGCCGCTGCACTTCCTCTCGGTCAACGGCTTCACGCCGACGCCCACCATCCAGAACGCGAAGGGCGAGTGGGTCGAGGGCTCGCACTTCTACGTCTGGGAGCGGACGCGGCGCGCGCAGGACGCGGCGTTCCTCGTCTCCGAGATCGCCGGGCCGAACGCCGAGCAGGCGAAGTCGCGCTACATGCCGGTGACGCCGTACGCGCCGATGCGCGCGGGCGACGCGCTCACGCTGTCGTGGCGGCTCGCGGTGTCGACGAATCCGGGCGCGCAGTGGGAGGAGTCGCAGCTGCGCGGCTTCGCGGGGCATCGCCTCGCCGCCGACCGCGCGGCGCGCGGGCCGGTGCGCGACTCCGCAACGGTGGACGTGGGCGTGCGCGCGGTGACGTTCGGGACGGCGTACTTCCCGTACTCCACGTTCGTCGAGAACCTCGACTTCTACCGCACGCCGGGCACGGACCGCGAGACGTGGTGGCCGGTGTCGCCGGTGCAGTGGGCGAAGTGGCGCACGTACGTGCCGCGCATGCGCACGGACCTGTCGATCATCCGCGCGATGGGCTTCGAGGTCGTGCGGCTGCACCACCTGGAGCTGCTGCAGCCGCTGCCGCGCGCGGAGGCGCTCGCGTTCCTCGACTGGTACGCGGCCGAGGCGCGCCGGCTCGGCCTCCGCATCCTGATCGACACCGAGGGCCCCGCGGAGTGGGTGACCGCGCTGACGGCGCGCTACCGCGACGTGCTGGTGGGCGTCGAGATCGAGAACGAGATCCTGATCGGCGGCGTGAAGCCGGGCAGCGCGGAGCGGTGGACGTCGCTCTACCAGGCGGTGAAGCGCGGCGCGCCCTCGCTCGACGCGTTCCTCACGACGGCCGGCAACCACGGCCAGTTCGAGCGCCTGCGCCAGCTCGGCACGCCGTTCGACCGCGTCGGGCTGCACGCGTACAAGCACGGCGCGCCGTGGAAGGAGTCGTTCCTCTCCCACGCGCTGGGCACGGGCGGCTACGCGAGCGACCTGGGGCTGCCGGCGACGCTCGGGGAGTTCAACTGGAAGGACATCACGCGCCTGTCGCCGGAGCAGCGGCATCGCGAGGTGGCGGAGATCTTCGAGGCGATCCTCAAGCCGCGCGCGCTGCCGCAGGTGGACCAGTTCCAGTTCCACGAGATGCTGGCGGTGAGCCCGAGCATCTCGCTGAACGGCGGGCGGCACTACGAGGCGGTGGCGCTGGACCGCCGCCCCAAGCCCGAGGCCGAGGAGTGGGTGCGGCTGATCCGCGCCTACGGGCCGGCCGACGCGCCGGTGCGCGTGCTGCCGGTGACGGTGCGCGAGGCGACGTTCGCGAACGGGCGCGCGACGGCGACGTTCACGGTCGAGAACCGCACGGGCCGCGCGGTGTCGCTGACGCTGGCGCCGCAGGCGTATTACGGCGTCGCGGCGACGCTGCAGTCGCCGGCGCGCGTGACGCTCGCCGCCGGCGCCACGCACGAGGGGCGCCTCGCGCTGCGGCTGGCGCCCGGCGCGAAGCCCGGCACCTACCACCACTTCGTCCGCGTCGCGTACGGCGCCGGCACCTCGCTCGGCTGGGGCGTCGCCGGGAATCCCGGCGCGCCCACCTTCACCGCGCCGGTGCTCGCGGATCGCGTGACGTACGCCGGCGGCGCGGATCTCGTGGACCGCATCGACTGGGCGCGCCCCGTCACCGTCGCGTGGGTCGAGAAGGCGTCGGTGCTGGAGGTCGAGATGGCGTTCCTGGTCGCGAGCACGCTGCAGGCGGCGACCGGCCGCCCGGTGCGCGTCTCGGCGCTCGCCGACGTCCCCGATTCGCTGCGTGCGCAGGCGACGCTGGTGCAGGTCGGCGTGACACCGGACGCCGCCGCGAAGGTCGGCACGGTCGCGCTGCGCGACCGCACGCTGCTGCTGACCGGCGCCGACAAGGCCGCGGTGCAGGCGGCGGCCACCGACTTCGTGCTCCGCTTCTGGCCGCAGGCGAAGGACTCCGCCATGCGGCACACCGGCCGCGAGCCGGGGAACCTGCTCGGCCACAAGGCGGGCGTCACCGAGGCCGATCCGCCCTGAACGCGCGGCGGGCTGCGGACTGCGGGCTGCGGGTCGGGCCTCGGGACGCGCCGTCGTCGAATCCGCAGTCCGCAGCGTGGTTGAAGGATCCGCAGTCCGCAGTCCGCAGTGCAGTCCCCCACCCCCACACACAGGACCGGGATCACCCATGAGTGTCTCCCGCTGGCGGACGGCCGCCCTGCTCGCCGCCCCGCTGCTCGTCACCGCACCCATCGGCGCCCGACTCGCCGCGCAGCAGCCCGCGGGGCAGGCGGCCGCCCAGGTCACCGTGCGCGGCCGCGTGCTCGTGGCCGAGACGGGCGAGCCCGTGGCCGGCGCGAACGTCGTCGCGCGCGGCACGAACCCCGTGATCGGCACGCAGACCAACGACCGCGGCGAGTTCAACCTGCGGCTCCCCAGCGCGCAGTACACGCTGGTGGTCTCGCGCATCGGCTTCGCGCAGGACACCATCGCGCTCGCCGGCCGCACCGACGTCGAGCTCCGGCTGCGCCGCAACGCGCTCGCGCTCTCGGAGATCGTCGTCGTCGGCTACGGCACGCAGCGCCGCAGCGACATCACGGGCTCGGTCACGAGCATCACGCCCGAGCGGCTGGAGAACAAGCCGAACGCCAGCGTCGAGCAGGCCCTCCAGGGCGCGCTGCCGGGCGTGCAGGTGACGACCAGCGCCGCGGGCGCCGAGGGGAACCTCAGCGTGCAGATCCGCGGCCGGAACTCGATCTCGGCTAGCACGAACCCGCTCATCGTCGTCGATGGCATCCCGTACAACGGGTCGCTGACCGACATCAACCCGAGCGACATCGGGTCGATCGAGGTGCTGAAGGACGCGTCGGCGACCGCCATCTACGGCGCGCGCGGCTCCAACGGCGTCATCCTCATCACGTCCAAGCGCGGCACCAGCGGCAAGCCGCAGGTCGCCTACAGCGGCTACACCGGCCGCAGCGAGTACGCGAACATCCCGCGGCTGATGACCGCGGCGGAGTTCGCGGACTTCAAGTGCGTGCGCATCAACAACGGCCAGAACTGCAACACCGCGCTCACCACGACCGAGCAGAAGAACCTGGCCGCGGGCGTGAACACGCCGTGGGTGGACATCGCCACGCACACCGGCAGCCAGCAGCAGCACGACTTCAACGTGCGCGGCGGCAGCGACGACACGAAGTACTACCTGGGCGGCTCGCTGCTGAAGATCGACGGCGTGGCGCGCAACGACCTGCTGGACCGCGCCACCGTGCGCGCGAACCTCGACCAGCGCCTCTCGAAGTGGCTGTCGGTCGGGACCAACACGCAGGTGTCGCAGATCGACCGCAGCGGGCGCGGCGCGAGCTTCGAGAACGCCTTCTTCGCCAACCCGCTCATCAGCCCGTACGAGTCGGACGGCGCCACGCTCGCGGTCGTCCCGTGGCCCGAGGACCCGGTCACGAACAACGCGCTCGAGCCGCTGCTCGCCGTCGACGACGACCTCACGCGCCGGCTGTTCACGAGCAACTTCCTGCAGCTGACGGTGCCGCGCGTCGAGGGGCTGACCTTCCGCGTCAACGCGGGCCTCGACCTGGCCAGCAGCAAGACCGGCACGTACTGGGGCCGCAACACGCAGACGGGCCGCGCGGTGCAGGGGCTGGCGACGGTCTCCAACTCGCTGCGCAACGACTGGACGCTGGAGAACATCCTGCGCTACCAGCGCGGCTTCGGCGCGCACAACGTCGACTTCACGGGGCTCTACAGCCGCCAGGGCAGTGACCTCGACGTCAACGGCTCGCGCGGGCAGGGCTTCCCGAACGACGTCCTCGGCTACCGCTCGACGGTGCCGCTCCTCTCGGTGCCGACGGTGTCGGTGACCGACTACGACCTCGTGTCGCAGATGGGGCGCGCGAACTACGGCTACGACGACCGCTACCTGCTGACCTTCACGGTCCGCCGCGACGGCTACTCGGGCTTCGGCAGCAACAACAAGTACGGCGTCTTCACCTCGACGGCGCTCGGCTGGAACGCGGCGAACGAGGCGTTCTTCCCGTGGAAGCAGACGGTGAACACGCTGAAGGTGCGCCTGTCGTACGGCCAGAACGGCAACCAGGCCATCCGGCCCTACCGCACGCTGTCGCAGCTGGACGACCGCTCGTACCTGAACGGCGACGTCGCCGCGCCGGGCTACATCCCGACGACGCTCGGCAACCCGGACCTGAAGTGGGAGACGACGACGTCGCGCAACGTCGGCGTGGACCTCGGGCTGTGGAACGATCGCGTGCGCGCGACCATCGACGCCTACTCGGCCAGCACGCGCGACCTGCTGCTCGCCCGCGCGATCTCGTCGGTGCACGGCATCACGACCATCACGCAGAACATCGGCCGCACGGCCAACAAGGGCATCGAGCTGCAGCTCGGGACGACCAACGTCGACCGCGGCGGCTTCCAGTGGCAGACGGAGCTCAACGTCTCCGCCAACCGCAACAAGATCGTCGACCTCTACGGCGACAAGCAGGACGACATCGTCAACGGCTGGTTCATCGGCAGGCCGATCGACGTCAACTACGGCTACCAGTTCGCCGGCATCTGGCAGACGGGCGACGACATCGCCGGCTCGGCCCAGCCACTCGCCAAGCCGGGCGACGTGAAGATCGCGGACCTGAACGGCGACAAGAAGATCGACCCGCTCGACCGCACCTTCATCGGCAGCCTGCAGCCGGACTACATCGCGGGCCTCGCCAACACGTTCCGCTACAAGCGCCTGTCGCTGAACGCGTACCTCAACACGGTGCAGGGCGTCACGCGCTCGAACATCCTGCTCGGCACCAACCAGGTGTTCTCGGACGTGCGCCGCAACACGGTGTACCGCCAGTACTGGACGGCCGCGAACCCGATCAACACGTACCCGGCCAACAGCAACACGAGCAACCCGCTCAGCGTGCCGTTCTACGAGGACGCGAGCTTCGTCCGCCTGCGCGACCTGTCGCTGCAGTACGACGTGCCGACGACGCTCGCCGGCCGCATCGGCGCGCGCACGCTCCGCGTCTACGTGAACGGCCGCAACCTCTGGACGAGCACCAAGTGGACGGGGCTCGACCCCGAGCTGTCGAACCAGCGCTCCATCCCGCTCGAGCGCATCGTCACCGGGGGGCTCAATGTCGGCTTCTGATCGCGCCCCCCTCTCCCAGCGCCCCGCCATGCTCCCGCGCCTCCGCGCCGTCGCCCTGGCCCTCGTCGCGCTGGCCGCGGCCGGCGCCACCGGCTGCGACGACGAGTTCCTGACCGAGAAGCCGCGCGACATCATCGTCGCCGACAACCTCTACACCGACCTCGCCGGCTTCGAGGCGGGGCTCAACGCGCTGTACTACCAGGTGCGGCGCGAGCGCGCGGGCTCGGACGACGGGCAGACGAACAACATCTTCCAGACCGGGATGGTGATCGGCGTGGACAACGGGTACGGCATGTACCTGTCGCCCACCGAGCGCCTGTTCACGGAGTACGGCGTCCGCAACAACTCGCAGGACGACTACGTCCGCCGCACCTGGAACTGGCTGTACCAGACCATCAACGCCGCCAACACCATCATCAACCGCGCCGACGGCCCGGCGGTGACGATGACGACGGCGGAGAAGGAGCGCGTGGTGGCCGAGGCGCGCCTGATCCGCGCCTGGGCGTACCGGCACCTGAGCTACATGTGGGGCGCGGTGCCGGTGACGCTCGAGGAGTCGTCGGGCGAGGCGATCCGCACGGACTGGGAGCGCGTCCCGCGCGACTCGGTGCGCCGCATCATCGTCGCCGACCTGCTGTACGCCGAGTCGAAGCTGCCCACGACGTCGAGCAACCCGGGCAAGGTCACGAAGGCGGTGGCCCAGCACTACCTGGCCGAGATGTACCTCGCGCTGGGCCAGCCCGCGCAGGCGGAGGAGAAGGCGCAGGCGGTCATCAGCGACCCGCAGTACAAGCTCATCACCGCGCGCTACGGCGTGCGCGCGACGCAGCCGGGCGTGCCGTTCATGGACCAGTTCGTGGACGGCAACGTCAACCGGTCGCAGGGCAACACCGAGGCGCTGTGGGTGCTGCAGTACGCGTTCAACACGGTGGGCGGCGGCACGAACATCATGCGCCGCAGCTGGGTGACGCGCTACGAGAGCAACCGCGGCATGGCGGTGTCGGTGGACAACGGCGGCCGCGGCATCGGGCGCCTGGCGATGACGCGCTACGCGCTGAACCTGTACGAGCCGGCGGACCAGCGCGGCGGCGAGTACGCGGTGCGCCGCTACTACCTGCTGAACAACCCCGCGACGCTGCTCGCCGGCCGCAAGCTGGGCGACACGCTGAAGACCGTCGTCGCCGCCGAGAAGGCCAACGACCCGCTCTGGCCGAGCACGCGCAAGTGGGACGGCGCGAGCCCGATCGACCCGGCGTCGGCGGAGCAGTACGGCGACCAGCCCTACATCCGCCTCGCGGAGACGTACCTGCTGCTGGCCGAGGCGCAGCTCAAGCAGGGCAAGCTGGCGCAGGCGGCGGACGCGATCAACGCGCTGCGGCGCCGCGCGGGCGCGTCGACCATCACGCCGGCGCAGGTGACGCTCGACTTCATCCTCGACGAGCGCTCGCGCGAGCTGGTGACGGAGGAGCAGCGCCGCTACACGCTGCTGCGCACCGGCACGCTGCTCGACCGCGTGAAGCGCTACAACCCGATCACCGCGCCGGTCATGATCGCGCGCGACACGCTGCTCCCGATCCCGCAGGACGTGATCGACGCGAACAGCGGCAAGCCGATGGCGCAGAACCCGGGCTTCTGAGCGGGTGCGCGTCATCCGCACCACCGCGGGCGCCGCGCTGGCGCTCGCGGCCCTGGTCCCCGGCGCGGCGCCCGCGCAGCGCGGGGGACCGACCACCCCTCGGCCGGCCGCCCTGACGCTGGCGCGCGGCGGCGCCACGGCGTACGTCGTCGTGTCGCCGGCCGACGCGTCCGGCGCCGAGGCGCTGGCCGCCGTGGAGCTGGCGGCGTACCTGGGGCGCATGAGCGGCGCGGCGTTCCGCGTCGCGCCGTCGGCGCCCGCGGGCGCGCACCCGATCGTCGTGCGCGTCGTCCCGACCGCCGACACGGCCGCCACGGCGCGCGACGGCTACACGATCGCCATGCGCGGCGACTCGCTGGTGCTCACCGGCGCCAGCCCGCGCGCCGCGCTCTACGCCGCCTACGACCTGCTGGAGCGGCTCGGCTGCCGCTGGCTGGCGCCGGCGCTGGCGTTCCACCAGGGCGCGCACGAGCTGGTGCCGCGCCGCGCGACGCTCACCTACACGGGCCCCGCGACGGTCGCCGAGCGGCCGCGCTTCGCGATCCGCAAGGTCGACGTGTCGGAGGGGATGTCGCACGACGCCGAGAGCCTGCGTGCGATCGTGGCGTGGATGCCCAAGCTCCGCTTCAACACGCTCATGGCGCCGCAGGACTTCGGCGGGTCGGGGCGCGTGACGTGGGACCGCTGGCGCGACGCGCTGACGCCCGAGCTGCGCCGTCGCGACCTGCGCGTGGAGATCGGCGGGCACGGGTGGCAGAACTTCCTGAGCGCGCGGCGCGACAGCGCGCGGTTCGCGGCGCATCCGGCGTGGTTCGGGCGCGACGCGCAGTGCCGGCCGTCGCGCGACGAGCGGCTGGCCTTCAACACCGCCGACTCGGGCGCGGTGCGCCACGTCCTCGACGGCGTCGCGCGCTACCTGCGCGACCGGCCCGAGATCGACGTCTTCGACTTCTGGCCGCCGGACGGCGTGCGGTGGGCCGAGTGCGTGGCCGACGCGGCGCTGGGCTCGCCCGCCGACCGGCAGGCGCGGCTGGCCAACGCGCTGGTGCGCCGGCTGCGCGCCGAGGGGATCCGCACGCGCGTGCAGATCATCGCCTACGCGAACCTCAAGTCGCCGCCGACGGTGGCGCTGGACCCGGAGATCCTCGTCGACTTCTGCCCCATCGGCCAGAACTTCGACGTCGCGATCGACGACCCGGCGGGCGCGAACAACCGCCAGTACGTCGACACGCTCGCGGCCTGGCGGTCGGCGCGCCCGCGGAACCTCGGCATCTACGCCTACTACCGCCGCTACGCCTGGCGCTCGCTGCCCGTGCTGCTGCCACGCTACATCGCGCACGACCTGCGCTGGCACGCGGCACACGGCATGACGTCGGTCTCCAGCTACGTCGAGCCGGGCGACTGGTTCACCTACGAGCTCAATCACGTCGCCCTCGGCCGCCTCGCGTGGAACCCGGACGCGGACGCCGAGGCGCTGATCGACGACCACGCGCGCGCCCGCTTCGGGGCGGGCGCGACGGCGGCCGCCGCGGCGCTCCGCACGCGGGAGGACGTTGTGCGCGTCTACGGCTCCGTGCCCTACTCGGCGCCGAAGCCGCCCGCGCGGGTGGCCGACGCGCGCCGGCTGGTGGAGCGCCGGCTGGCCGCCGTGCGCGCCGCCGCGGCTCGCGCGAGCGCCACCGACGCCGCGGCGCTGCGACGCCTCGCGCTCATGCTCGACTTCGCGCGGCGCGACCTCGCGCTGCAGGAGGCGCGGCTGACCAACGCGCCCGCCGACGCGCGCCGCGCGCAGGTCGACGCGCTGGTGACGATGCTGGCCGCCAACGCCGACGCGGGCACCTTCCTGATGTACGGTCGCGCCGACCGCGCGCGCTACCTCCGCCACTACGGCCTGGACGCCACCGCGTCCGCGGCCGCCGCCGACACGCCGTAGACTCGCCGTGACCACGCCGCTCGCCACCGTCCGTCGCGCGCTCGCGCTGCTCTGCGCCGCCGCGCTGCCTGCACTCGCGCAGTCATCCGCCGACCCGCGGGTGCGCGTCACCATCAACGACGGCTGGCGCTACCGCGCCGACGGCGTGGAGTTCGCCGAGAAGGCGTGGCTGAACGACACCGGGTGGGAGCGGGTGAACCTGCCGCACACCTGGAACGCGCAGGACGTCTTCGACGACGTCGAGAGCTACCGGCGCGGGATCGGCTGGTACCGCAAGCGCCTGGCGCTCCCCGACTCGCTGAAGGGGAAGCGCGTCTTCCTGCACTTCGAGGGCGCGAACCAGACGGCGGAGGTCTACGTCAACGGCGCCTACGCGGGCGAGCACGCGGGCGGCTACACGGCCTTCACGCTCGACGTCACGCGCCACCTGCAGTGGGGCGGCGCCAACGAGCAGCTGATCGCGGTGCAGGTGGACAACAGCCACCGGCCGGCCATCGCGCCGCTGTCGGTGGGCTTCGCGCTCTACGGCGGCATCTACCGCGACGTCTGGCTCGTCGCCACCGACTCGGCCCACGTCACGCTGGGCGACCACGGCGGCCCGGGCGTCTACGTGACGACGCCGCGCGTGACGCGCGAGACCGGCGAGGCGCGCGTGCGCGGCACGCTGGCGAACGACGGCGGCGCGGCGCGCACGCTGCGCATCGTCTCGACGATCCTCGACTCGGCCGGCGCGCGCGTGGGCGAGGCGACGACGACGGTGCGCGTGCCGGCGCGCGGCCAGGCGGAGTTCGCCCAGGCGCTGCCGGCCGTGCGCGCGCCGCGCCTCTGGTCGCCCGACACGCCGTACCTGTACAGCATCCGCACCGACGTCCGCGACGGCGACCGGGTGATCGACCGCATCACCAGCCCGCTCGGCTTCCGCTGGTTCCGCTTCGACGCCGACAGCGGCTTCACGCTGAACGGGCGGAAGACCTTCCTGCGCGGCACCAACCGCCACCAGGACTACCAGGGGCTGGGCTCCGCGCTGAGCAACCAGCTGCACGTGCGCGACCTGGAGATCATCAAGGCGATGGGCGCGAACTTCCTGCGCCTGGCGCACTACCCGCAGGACCCCGCGGTGCTCGACGCCGCGGACCGCCTGGGGCTGCTGATCTGGGAGGAGGTGCCGGTGGTCAACCAGATCACCGTCTCCGACGCGTTCACGGCCAACAGCCAGCGCATGCTGCGCGAGATGATCCGCCAGCACCACAACCACCCGTCCGTCGTCATCTGGGGCACGATGAACGAGGTGTTCCTGTGGAGCGAGGCGGGTGCGCGCATCGCCCGGCAAAGCGACACGACGTACATGCGGCAGGTGCGCGACTTCGCGCGCGGCATGGAGCGCGTCGCGCGCGCCGAGGACCCCGCCCGCGCCACCGCGATGGCCATCCACGGCGCGGCGTCGTACGACACGGCGGGCGTGGCCGAGATCCCGATGGTGCTGGGGCTCAACCTGTACAACGGCTGGTACGGCGGGACGTTCGCCGAGTACGGGCCGACGCTCGACCGCCGGCACGCGCGCAGCCCGAAGCAGGCGATCCTCGTCAGCGAGTACGGCTCGGGGAGCGAGCTGCGGCTGAACAGCACCGCGCCCGAGCGCTTCGACCACTCGGGGACGTGGCACCGGATGTACCACGAGTCCTACCTCCGCCAGTCGCGCGCGCGGCCGTGGCTCGCGGGCACCGCGGTGTGGAACCAGTTCGACTTCTCGCAGCCGCACATCGGCGAGACGACGCCCCACATGAACAAGAAGGGGCTGTACACGTTCGACCGGAAGCCGAAGGACGTCTACTACCTGTACCAGGCCAACTGGACGACGGCGCCGATGGTCCACGTCGCGAGCCGCGACTGGGCGCACCGCGGCGGCGTGGGCGCGACGGCCGTCACGCAGCCGGTCGACGTCTACACCACGCTCGGCAGCGTCGAGCTGTTCGTGAACGGGAAGTCGCTCGGCGCGAGGACGCCGGACGACGTGCGGAAGGCGAGCTGGGACGTCGCGTTCGCCGACGGGGACAACGCGATCGAGGCGCGCGCGACGGGGAACGGGCAGACCGCGGTGGACCGCATGACGATCCGCATGGACCGCACGCCCGCCGACCTGCGCGACCCGAAGACCCCGTTCCGCGAGCTGGCGGTGAACGTCGGCTCGAACGCGCAGTACGCGGACGCCGACGGCCTGGTGTGGCTCGCCGACCAGCCGTACGCCGCGGGCAGCTTCGGCCACGTGGGCGGCCAGCGCGCGCTGCTGGCGCGCGAGGTGGTCATCACGAACACCGCGCAGTCGCCGATGTACGCGACCTACCAGGCGAACCTCCAGGGCTATCGCGTGGACGTGCCCGACGGCGACTACGAGGTCGAGCTGCGCTTCGCGGGCACCGGCGGCGTCGCGGGCACGGCGGCCGCGGGCGGCGCCGAGGCGGCGAGCGGTGGCTCGGGCGCGCGCGTGTTCGCCGTCGCGGTGAACGGCGCGACCGTGGCCGAGCGGCTCGACCTGACGACGCGCGGCAACGTCGCGCCGGCCACGAACCTGACGGTCACCACCAGCGCGACGAACGGCGGCGGGATCGTCGTCGCCTTCCGCGCGCTGCAGGGGCAGCCCGTCCTCAACGGCATCCGCGTCCGCAGGCGCTGAACGTTGCGTCCCGACGGCCACCTCCGCTCGACCGCACCAGACCACACGTGACGCACACCAGATCCCTCGCTGCGCTCGGGATGACTGCCAGGACCCACGCCCTCCTCGCCCTGCTCCTCGCCGCCGCGCCGGCCGCGCTCCACGCGCAGACCGACGACGAGGCGCCCGCGAGCGCCGCCGCGCGCGCCGTGCGCGTGCCGCCGTTCCGCGTGCTCGCCTTCACCGACACCGCCGGCGCGCGCATCGAGGTGACGCTGTCGCCCGCGACCACGGGCGCCATCGCCGTGTCGAAGGACGGCGCGTCGCCGGCCGCGCTGGCGAACGCGCCGGTGCGCGCGCGCATCATCCCGGTCGCGGGCGGCGCCCCGCTCTGGTCGGGTGAGCTGGGCCGCATGAGCGTCGGCCCCGACGGCGTCGCGAAGCTCGTCGCGCGCACGCCGCACCTCGCGCCCGCGCGCTGGAGCCCGCAGTCGCCCGCGCTCTACACGCTGACGGTGGACGTCGGCGGCGGGCGTCTCGCGGACACGACGCGCATCGGCTTCCGCACGATCGGCGCGAACGACGGGCGACTGTTCCTGAACGGGCGCCCGCTCTTCCTACGCGGCAACGCGATCAACCCGCCCGAGCGCAACCTGCCGGACTCGCTGAGCGAGAACCCGCGCTTCGCGCGCGACTACCTGCGCTACATGAAGGGCATCGGCGTCAACGTCGTGCGCTTCACGCGGCCGTCGCAGGTCTGGATGGACGCGGCCGACGAGGTCGGGATGCTCGTCTTCCAGGGCCACTACGGCACGCCCAACGGCGCGTCGTCCACGAAGCCGCCGCAGGTCTCGCTGGACGAGAGCGAGCGCTGGTACCGCGACCGCGTCATCGCGCCGCAGGCCAACCACCCGAGCGTCGTCGTCTACGCGCTGTCCAACGAGCAGGCCGCGCCCGAGATCAGCTACCTGAAGACGGGCCACGCGGAGGTCGCCGCCTTCCTGGGCGAGATGTACGCGCGGCTCTCGAAGTGGGACGGCACGCGCCTCTACATCGGCAACGCCGGCTACGGCTTCGGCCGCGGCGGCGAGGTGTGCGACATCCACCGCTACTGGGGCTGGTACTACAACTCGGCCCTCAGCTTCTACACGCTGCGCGACCCGAAGATCTGCTGGCGCTCGGACGCGAAGCAGCCGATCACGCTCACCGAGGCGGTCGGCAACTACACCGGTCCCGACGGCCGCTACAACCTCGCGTCCAACACCAAGCAGCCGGAGTCGCAGCTGAACTGGACGGGCCACGCGCCCGACGCCGAGCAGGGGCCGCGCGCGCTGGCGTACCAGGCATGGGTGGCGGGGCAGGGGATCGAGATCACGCGCCGGCTGCGCGCGCGCAACCCGTACCTCGCGGGGCTGCTGCCGTTCACCATCGTCTTCCACGACTGGCACGGCATCACGAGCTTCGCCGGCATGCACCCCAAGCCGGTCGCGGCGCAGTACGCGCGGTCGTACCAGCCGGTGCTCCTGAGCTGGGAGCTGTGGACGCCGCAGGTCTACGCGGGCAGCACGATCGCGCCGGTCGCGCACGTGGTGAACGACGCCGAGTCGGGCGAGGACCTGGCCGGGCTGTCGCTGCGCTGGACGCTGGCCGACGCGTCGGGGCGCGTGCGGCAGCAGGGCACGACCGCGATGCCCGACGTGCGCTACTTCGGGACGGGGCGCACGCCGCTGTCGGTGGCGCTGCCGGCCGACCTGCCGACGGGGAGCTACACGCTGGCCGGCGTGCTGACGCGCGGCGCCGACACACTCTCGCGCAACCAGACGGCACTGTGGATCGCGCAGCCCGCGTTCGCGCGGCCGGCCGCCGCGGCGCCCGCGCGCCGCATCGTGCTGCTCGACGACTCGGCCGGCGCGACCGGCCGGGCGCTGACGCGGCTCGGCGTGCCGCACCGCGCGGCGACCGCGCTCGGCGCGCTCGACGCGGCGCGCGACGCGCTGGTGATCGGCGACGGCGCGTGGGGCGCCGCGGCGACGCGCGACACGGCGCGGCTGCGCGCCTTCGTGGCGGCCGGCGGGCGCGTGCTCGTGCTGCCGCAGCGCCCCGACCGCTTCGACGCGTCGTGGCTGCCCGCGAGGATCACGCTGCAGGCGGAGCCGCTCGACCATCCCGACGTCTATCCGGGCGGGCGGCCGTTCCGGAACGGGATGTCGGTGAACCCCGAGCGGCCGGACCATCCCGTGCTCGCGGGCCTCGACCGCGACCGCCTCTTCCTCTGGTCCGACTGGACGCGCTGGGACGACGCGGCGCCCGGCTTCCCCGAGGTCTATCCGGTGACGCGCGGCTTCGTCGTCGCCGATCCGGCGCGCCTGGGCCGCGTGGCGGTGCTCGCCAACTACGACCACGGCCTCGAGGGCGTGGCGCTGGCCGAGCTGTTCGATGGCCGCGGCTCGGTGCTCGTGTCGGGCTTCGACGTCGTGCACCGCGCCGGCCTCGACCCGGCCGCCGACCGCCTGCTCGGCAACATGGTGCGCTACATGGCGTCCGCCGCCGCCCACGAGGCGCACCCGCTCGTCGACCGGAAGATCACGTGGGGCGACTACGCCTCCGAGCGCGGGCTCGTCACCGGGATCTACAACGGGCTGCTGCTGCACACGGTGCCGGTGATCCCCGACGGCATGAAGGGCGCACGCACGATCCGCGTGGACTCGACCGGCTTCGCCTTCGCGGGCGCGTTCGGCGGCTGGAACACGAACCCGTCCATCCAGTACGTCGGGCGCGGGCGCCGCCCGTACGGCCCCTTCACGTTCACGCTGGGCGGCGCGGTGCGGCTGGAGAGGGGCACGCCCGCGACCGGCGAGGGGCGCGTGTGGCTGCGCGTGCCGGCCGGCCGCCGCACCATGACGACCGTCGTGCACAACCAGGCCACCGAGGCGAAGGCGCTGGAGATCGAGCTGAACGGCGCGCGGCAGCAGGTCAGCGTGCCCGCCGGGCAGACGATCACCGTCGAGACGCCGCTCGCCAACGCGACGAGCCTCGCCCTCACCTACCGCGGCGACCGCCGCCTCGTGCTGCTCGAGACCGACTTCCGATGACCGCGATGCCCGGGATGACCGCAGCGAACCCGTTCGACCTCACCGGCCGCGTCGCCGTCGTCACCGGCGGCACCGGCGTCCTCGGCGGGCAGATGGCCGAGGGCCTCGCCCGCGCCGGCGCGCGCGTGGCGGTGCTCGGCCGCCGGCGCGACGCCGGCGAGGCGCGTGCGGCCGCGCTGCGCGAGTCGGGCGCCGAGGCGATGGCGCTCGCCGCCGACGTGCTCGACGAGGGCGCGCTGCGCGCCGCGCGCGACGAGGTCGTGCGCCGGTGGGCCCGCGTGGACATCCTCGTCAACGCCGCCGGCGGCAACGTCGCGCGCGCGCGTACCGACGGCGTGCCGCCGTTCGCGA
>CBHYLO010000027.1:0-17292 GCA_966128675.1 uncultured bacterium
GCCGGATCTCCAGCACGCGCGTCGGGCCGATCGGCGAGACCTCGTCCATCCCCGGCTCCCCGTGCACCACCAGCGCGTGCACGCTGCCGAGCGCCGCCAGCGCGCCGGCGATGAGCGGGACGCGGTGCGCCTCCGCGACGCCGACCACCTGCCGCCCGGCCGACGCCGGGTTGGCCAGCGGGCCGACGATGTTCATCACCGTCGGCACGGCGAGCTCGCGCCGCACCGGGCCGACGTGGCGCATCGCCGGATGCATGAGCGGCGCGAACATGAACACCAGCCGCGCCTCGTCGAGCGAGCGGCGCATGGTGTCCACCGGCCGGTCGATCGGCACGCCGAGCGCCTCCAGGACGTCGGCGCTGCCGGAGCGCGAGGTGAAGGAGCGGTTGCCGTGCTTCGCGACGCGGGCACCCGCGCCCGCCGCCAGCAGCGCCGCCGCGGTCGAGATGTTGAACGTCGACACCGCGCCGCCGCCGGTGCCGCAGGTGTCCACCAGCTCGTCGGGGCGCTCGGCGGGCAGGTGCAGCATCGCCGTGCGCAGCGAGCGCGCGACCGCCGCGACGACGTCGGACGTCTCGCCCTGCACGCGCAGGCCCATGAGCAGCCCCGCGATCTGCGCGGCCGTCGCCTCGCCGCGCATCACGACGTCGAACGCCTCGGTGACCGCGTCGGGCGAGAGGCGCTCGCCGGCGGAGAGCGTCCGCAGCGCGGTGCGCAGCGCGTCGGGCGTGGGCGCGTTCACGCGACCTCCAGGTGCGCGACCAGCCGCTCGGGCAGCCGCGCGTGCGTCGCGACCAGCGCGATCAGAAGGCCCAGCAGGCGCACGCGCTCGACGTCCGCGTCGGTGTAGCCGGCCTGCGTGGCGCGGTTCGTCAGGTTCACCACTCCCACCAGCTCGTCGTGGTAGACGAGCGGGAAGCTGATGAAGCTCCCGCTCGTGAAGTACTGGTCGCGGAGCAGCGGATGACTGCCCGCGTCGCGCACGTCGCGCACGAGCATCGGCTCGCGCGAGGCGGCCACGCGGCCGGCGACGCCCTCGCCCAGGCGGACGCGCGCGCCCTCGGTGATGTGCGGCGAGAGCCCGCGCGCGGCGGCCAGATAGAGGTTGTCCGGCTCCGGCGCGCGCAGCATCAGCGAGCAGCGCTGCGCCTGCATGTCGTCGCCCACCAGCGCGAGCAGCCCGTCGACGAGCTGCCGCGGGTCGTGCGCCGTGGCGTCCAGCGACAGCACGCGGTCGATGAGGTAGAGCGTCCGCTCCGTCTGGCGCAGCGTCTCGCCGCGCCGCAGCAGCTCGACCTGGGTCTGCTCGACGGTCACCGACGCGGCCGCGAGCTGCTCCTCCAGCCGCTGCGCGCGGCGCTCGGCGCGGCGCACGGCCTCCGCCTGCTGCGCGGCCTGCCGCTCCGCGGCCACGCGCTCGGCGCGGGTCTCGTCGCGCGGCGGCAGCGCGTCCAGCGCCGGCAGCGTCGCCACGCCGGCGGCCGGGGTGCGCCGCGCCGCGTCCAGCTCGCGCTCCAGCTGCGCGAGGCGCTGCACGTACGCGCCGTGCACGTGCTGCGTGACCTCCTCCAGCGTCTTCACCGCCTCCTCGCGCGCCTCGCGCTCCCAGAAGCGCGCGACGCACAGCTCGAACAGCTCCACGGCGGGCGCGAACCGATCGAGCACGCGCGCGCCGAAGATGCGCCGCGGCTCCAGCAGGGCGAGCACCGAGACCAGGTGACCCTCGATCACGACGCCGCGCAGCGCGAGCTGGCCGTCCATCGGCGTCGCGAAGCCCAGCAGGCGGCCGTAGTCGGGCGAGCGGTCGGTGAGCTCCACGAAGCGGGCGCCGCCCAGGAGCGTCTGGCGCACCGCGGTGGGCAGGTGCTCCAGGCTCGCCTCCGCCTCCGTGCGCACGAGCGCCGTCCCGCTGGGCGCGAGCCGCGCGCGCAGCAGCTCGCGCCGGGCGTCGTACGGGAAGAGCGCCAGCTGCGCCCCGCGATCGAGCTCGGACAGCGTCTCCCCGAGCGCGAGGAGCGCGGCGTCCAGGTCGGGGGCCGCGCCGAGCGCGAGGGCGAGGGAGGCGAGCGGGCGTGGCGGCATGCGGGCGGTGAGGGGCGGCCCGGGAGCGCCGCGGCGGGGACGCGCGGGGCGTCGGGGCGAAATGTGCCCGGGGCGCACGCGCGCGGTCAATCGCGGCGCGCGCCGCCGGCGCGCTTGATCGCGTTTCCGGCGACCGCTTACCTTGCGTCGATGCCCGACCGAACGTTGCAGCTCGTGTTGCACTACGACGGCGCCCGGTTCGCCGGGTGGCAGCGGCAACGCGACGCGCGCACCGTCCAGGGGGAGCTGGAGGCGGTCCTCGCGCGGCTCTGCGGCGCCCCAGTCGCCGTCCTCGGCGCCGGCCGGACCGACGCGGGCGTGCACGCGCGGGGGCAGGCGGCCGGGGTGCGCGTCGCCGAGAAGTGGACGGCCGAGCGCCTCCGCCGCGCGATGAACGCGCTCCTGCCGGACGACGTCTGGGTCGCGGCCGCGCACGAGATGCAGCCCGCCTTCCACGCCCGCTTCGACGCCACCGCGCGCCGCTACGCGTACCACGTGGGCACCGACGACGCGGCCCACTCGCCCTTCCGCCGCACCCGCGAGTGGGCGGTCGACCGGCCGCTGGACCGCGCGCTGCTCGACGAGGCGGCGGCGCGCCTGCCGGGCGAGCACACCTTCCGCGGCTTCGCCGTGAAGGGCACCGCGCCGCCGGACGACCACCATCGCTGCATCGTGCACGAGGCGCGCTGGCGGGAGCGCGAGGGTGGCCTCGCCTTCGACGTCGAGGCGAACCGGTTCCTCCACCACATGGTGCGCTTCCTCGTGGGCACGATGGTCGACATCGGGCTCGGGAAGCGGCCGCCGGAGGACCTCCCCCGCTTGCTCGCGGCGGGCGACAACAGCGAGGTTTCACCGCCGGCCCCGGCGCGCGCGCTCTTCCTGGACGCGGTGCGCTACCCTGCAGACCTCTATCTCACGCGCGCATGAAACTCCTCCTGGCGTCCGCCTCGGTAGCAGAGATCGCGTGGGCCGTCGACCACGGGCTGGCCGACGGGCTGGTCCCGTCGCCGTCGCAGCTCTCGGAGCAGCGCCCGGGCACCGACGGCCGCGAGCTGCTGGCCGAGCTGGCGCGCTCGGTCGCGCTGCCGGTGCACGCGAGCGTGGCGTCGGTGGATCCGGGCGACATGTACCGCGACGGCCGCGAGCTGGCGCGCCTCGCCGACAACGTCGTCGTGCAGGTGCCGCTGGTGGACGACGCGGTGGTCGCGATCCGGCGGCTGGCGGGCGAGGGCGCGCGCGTGTCGGCGACGCTGGTGTTCAGCGCGGCGCAGGCGCTGCTGGCCGCCAAGGCGGGCGCCTCGGTCGTGACGGTGCCGGTCGACCAGCTGGACGCGCTGGGCCAGGACAGCATGACGGTGATCGCGCAGATCCGCGCGATGTTCGACCGGGGGAGCGTGGAGTGTGACCTGGTCGCCGGCTTCCCGCGCGGCGCCGCGGCGTTCACCGCCTGCGCGGCGGCCGGCGCGGACGCGGTGATCGTCGACCTCGAGACCGTGCGCTCGCTGCTGGTGCACCCGCTCACCGACCGCGGCATCGACGCCTTCCTGCGCGAGCTGACGACGCGCGCCAAGCCGCGCATCACGCCCATCTGATCCCGCCGACCGAACGGACGATGCCTGCCCGCCCTGCCTGCCCGCCGCCCGTGGCCGCCCTCTCGCCCCGCCCGCGCTGGACGCGCGTCGCCGCGACGACGCTGCTGCTGGTCGGCTGCCAGGGCGGGACGCCCGCGGACACCGCGGCGCAGAACCCGGCCCCGCCGCCGCCCGCGCCCGCCTCCGCGCGGCTGCCGGAGCCCGCGTCGGTGTCGGTGACGGCCTCGCGGCGCACGGCCGTGGTGACCGCCGTGTCGCGCGTCGCGCCGGCGGTGGTGACGGTGCAGACCGAGTCGGTCGAGCGCACCGCGGTCGATCCGTTCGACGTGTTCTTCGGCCGGCGGCCGGGCGCGCAGACGCGCGCGGGCATCGGCACGGGCTTCATCGTGCGCGAGGACGGCGTCGTCGTCACCAACGCGCACGTCGTCGCCGGCGCGTCGCGCGTCTCGGTGGCGATGCGCGACGGCACGACGTACACCGCGCGCGTCGTCGGCGCGGACGTCACCAACGACCTCGCGGTCCTCAAGATCGACGCGCGCCGGCTGCCGGTGGCGCCGCTCGGCAACTCGGACAGCCTGCTCGTCGGCGAGTGGGCGGTCGCGATCGGCAACCCGTTCGGCTTCGTGCTCGGCAACGCGGAGCCCAGCGTCTCCGCGGGCGTCATCAGCGCGACGGGGCGCAACCTGGTCGGCGGCGGCGGCGGGCCCGATGGCGGCGGCGCGTCGTTCGACATGATCCAGACCGACGCCGCGATCAATCCCGGCAACTCGGGCGGCCCGCTCATCAACGCCGACGGCGAGGTGATCGGCGTCAACAGCTCGATCTACACGCCCAGCGGCGGCTCGGTGGGCCTCGGCTTCGCGATTCCGATCAACCGCGCGCGCCGCGTCGCCGAGGACCTGCTGGCGCACGGCACCGTGCGCCGCCCGTGGGTCGGCATCGTGCTGCGCACGCCCGAGGCGACCGGCAACCCGCGCGACCTGCTGAGCGCCGGCGTGGTGGTCCGCACCGTGGTGCCGGGGTCGCCCGCGGCGCGCGCGGGGCTGCAGCCGGGCGACGTGCTCACGCGCGTGGGGACGCGCGCGCTGCGCAACCCGTTCGACTGGGAGGCGGCGCTGCTCGACCTGCGGCCGGGCGCCGAGGTGCCCGTCGCCGTGCGCCGCGGCGGCAGCGACGTCGCCGCGACGCTGCGCGTGGCCGACCTGCCGGAGGTCACCGCGCCCAAGGTGACCGTGCTCCGCGAGCTGCAGCTGGTGACGCTCACCGCCGCGATCCGCACCGAGCGCCGCCTGCAGTCGTCGGCGGGCGCGCTCGTGTACCAGGCGTCGGAGCGCGTCAGCACCGAGATCGGGCTGGAGCCCGGCGACGTCATCGTGCAGATCAACCGCGCGACCGTCACCAGCGCCGACGACGTGGCCCGCGCGATCGACTACTACGCAGGACGCGACCCGATCCGGATCTTCTTCGAACGACAGGGTCGATACAGCTTCACCGACGTCATCATCCGCCAATGACACCGCGCGAGGGCGCGCGACCCCGGGTCGCCGCCCTCGCGCCGCTCTCTTCCTCGCCGTGACCACCGCCCAGCACGACCGCTACTCCTCGCCGCTCGCCGAACGCTACGCGTCGCGCGCGATGCTCGCCCTCTGGTCGCCGCGCGAGCGGCACGGCCTCTGGCGCCAGCTCTGGCTCGCCCTCGCCGAGGCGGAGCGCGAGCTGGGCGTGCCGATCCCGGACGAAGCGCTCGCGCAGATGCGCGCGCACCTCACGGACATCGACTTCGCCGCCGTCGCCGAGTACGAGCGCCGCTTCCGCCACGACGTGATGGCGCACGTGCACGCGTTCGCGGACGTCGCGCCCGCCGCGCGGCCGTACATCCACCTGGGCGCCACGAGCTGCTACGTCACCGACAACGGCGACCTGCTGCTGATGCGCCGCGGGCTCGAGATCCTGCGGCAGAAGGTCCTGAACACGCTCGGCGAGCTGGCGCGGTTCGCCCGCCAGTGGCGCGACGAGCCCGCGCTCGGCTACACGCACCTGCAGCCGGCGCAGCTGGTGACGGTCGGCAAGCGCGCCGCGCTCTGGATGCAGGACCTCGTGCTGGATCTGGCGGACATCGACCACCGCATCGCCACCCTGCCCTTCCGCGGCGTGAAGGGGACGACCGGCACGCAGGCCAGCTTCCTGTCGATCTTCGACGGCGACCACGAGAAGGTGCGCGCGCTCGACCGCCTGGTGACGGGGAAGCTCGGCTTCGCGCAGTCGATCCCGGTCAGCGGGCAGACCTACTCGCGCAAGATCGACGCGCAGGTGCTGTCGGCGGTGTCGGGCGTCGCCACGAGCGCGGCGAAGTTCGCGTCGGACCTGCGCATGCTGCAGGCGTTCGGCGAGATCGAGGAGCCGTTCGAGAAGGAGCAGATCGGCTCGTCGGCGATGGCCTACAAGCGCAACCCGATGCGCTGCGAGCGCATCAACGCGCTGGCGCGGTTCGTCCAGTCGGTGGAGCCGAACGCGAACCAGACGCACGCCGTCCAGTACTTCGAGCGCACGCTCGACGACTCGGCCAACCGCCGCCTGGCGATCCCCGAGTCGTTCCTGGCGACGGACGCGATCCTCGTCCTCTACGGCAACGTCGCCGCGGGGCTGGAGGTGCATCCGGCGCGCATCCGCCGCCGCGTCGACGACGAGCTGCCGTTCATGGCGACCGAGGAGATCATCGTGCGCGCGGTGCGCGCGGGCGGCGACCGCCAGGCCGTGCACGAGGTCATCCGCCGCCACAGCGTCGAGGCGGCGCGCGCGCTGAAGGACGGCGGCGCGGCGCGCAACGACCTGCTGGAGCGCCTGGCCGGCGATCCCGAGTTCACCGCGCTCGGCCTGTCGATGGACGACCTGAGCGCCGCGACCGAGCCGTCGCGCTTCGTGGGCCGCGCCCCGCGCCAGGTGGACGACTTCCTGGCCGAGGTGATCGAGCCGCTGCTCGCCGCGCACGGCGCCGACGTGCACGCGGCGCGCGAGGAGGTGCGCGTATGACCGAGGCGCTCCGGACGACCGACCTGCCGCTGCCCGTCATCCGGCGCGGCAAGGTGCGCGACGTGTACGCCGTCGGCGACGACCGCGTGCTGCTGGTGGCGACCGACCGCGTGAGTGCGTTCGACGTCGTCATGCACGAGGCGATCCCGCACAAGGGCGCGGTGCTGACGCAGCTCACCGCGTGGTGGCTCGGGCAGCTGGAGGGACGCGTCGCGCACCACCTGCTCACAGCCGACGCCGACGCCATCGTCCGCGAGGTGCCGGCGCTCGTGCCGCATCGGGCGCTGCTCGCGGGGCGCGCGATGCTCTGCGTCCGGACCGACGTCTACCCGGTGGAGTGCGTGGTCCGCGGGTACCTCTCGGGCTCGGCCTGGAAGGAGTACGCGGCCTCCGGCACGCTCGCCGGCGAGCCGCTGCCGGCCGGGCTGCGCGAGAGCGACCGCTTCGACCCGCCGCGCTTCAGCCCCGCCACCAAGGCCGAGGAGGGGCACGACGAGAACATCACGCCGGCGCAGGTGGCGGCCCTGCTGGGGGCGGAGACGGCCGCCGAGCTGGAGCGGCTGGCGCGGATCGTGTATGGCGCCGGACGCGATCTCGCGGCGGAGCGCGGGATCATCATCGCGGACACCAAGTTCGAGTTCGGCGCCCGCGACGGGCGGATCCTGCTCATCGACGAGGTGCTGACGCCCGACAGCTCGCGCTTCTGGCCGGCGGACGGCTACGAGCCGGGCCGCGGGCAGCCGAGCTTCGACAAGCAGCCGCTGCGCGACTGGCTCGACGCCGAGCGGCGCGCCGGCCGCTGGAACGGCGAGGCGCCGCCGCCGACGTTGCCGCCCGAGGTCGTCCACGCCACCAGCCTCCGCTATCTTGAGGCGTACCGGCGACTCACCGGCTCCGCGCTGGCCGTCGCCTCCACGTGACGCACCCCCCGCATCCGTGAGATTCGCGCGCGAAGGCCGACCGTTCATCATCGCGAGCGCGCTGCTCGCCCTGATCCTCCTCGTGCTCGCCGCGCAGCGCGGCGGCCTCTGGTGGGTGCTCGCGATCGTCGTCGCCGTCATCGCGGCGTGGGTCGCGTACTTCTTCCGCGACCCCGAGCGCGCCGGGGACCGCGGCGAGCGCCTGGTGGTGGCGCCGGCGGACGGCAAGGTCGTGCTGATGACCGAGGTCGACGAGCCCACGTTCGTGCAGGGGCGCGCGATGCGGATCTCGATCTTCATGAACGTCTTCAGCGTGCACGTGAACCGGTATCCGGTCTCGGGCATCGTGCGCCACGTGCAGTATGTGCACGGCAAGTTCCTCAACGCGGTCTCCGAGGCGTCGAGCGCCGAGAACGAGCAGAGCTCCGTCGGCATCGACACCGGGAAGCACCGCGTGCTGATGCGCCAGATCGCGGGCCTCATCGCGCGCCGCATCATCACCTACAGCCGCGAGGGCGAGCAGGCGACGCAGGGCGAGCGCATGGGCCTCATCCGCTTCGGCTCGCGCGTCGACGTCTTCGTCCCGCTCGGCTCCGTGGTGCACGCGAAGATCGGCGACCTCACGGTCGCCGGCTCGACCGTGATCGCCGAGCTGCCGGCCACCGCGGACCGGTGAGCGCGCTGATGCGGCGTCCCGCCCTCCGCCGCCCGAACGTCCGGCGCGCCGGCCCCTGGCTCCCGAACGGCTTCACGCTCGCGAACCTCGGCTTCGGGATCTTCGCGATCATCTCGGCGTCGCACGGGAACTTCGAGACGGCCGTGCGCTGCGTCGTCTTCGGCGGCGTCTGCGACCTGTTCGACGGCGCCGTCGCGCGCGCCACGCGCACGGGCTCGCAGCTCGGCGAGCAGCTCGACTCGCTGGTCGATGCGATCTCGTTCGGCCTCGCGCCGGCGATGATCGTGTACTACGCCGTGCTGCCGCAGCGCGGGTGGGGCTGGCTGCCGGTGTTCATCTACGCGGCCAGCGCCGTGTTCCGCCTCGCGCGCTTCAACGTCACGCAGGCCGGCGCGGCGAAGACGTACTTCATCGGGCTGCCCAGCCCGGCCGCCGGCGGCACGCTGGCGACGTACTACTGGTTCACGCAGACGCGCCTGTTCCAGGACACGCGCATCGTGGACCTGCCGTGGCAGGAGATCATGCCGGGGCTGATGCTGCTGCTCGCGGCGATGATGAGCAGCACGGTGCCGTACCCGTCGTGGCCGAAGGTCGGCGTGCGCTCGTGGCGCGGCGTCGCGGGGCTCGTCGGCGTGCTGGCGATCGTCATCGGCGGCATCTTCTTCAGCAAGTACTTCTTCTTCCTGTTCGGCGTCGGCTACCTCGCGTACGGGCTGCTGCGCGCGCTGCTGCTCGGGCTCTTCGAGCTGCCGGGCGCCGCGACCCGGCGCCGCGGCGGCGAGTACGTCGACCCGATGGCCGAGTCGTACGGCATGTCGTCCGACGGCGACGGCGAGTCGCCCGAGGGCTTCGACGACGAGGTCACGGACGACGAGCTCCGTCGCCTCAGCCGCCGCCGTCGCCGCCGCAAGCACCACACGGGCGAGCACCCGCGCCCGATCCGTCCGTCCGAGCCGCCCGGCGGTCCCGCCGATCCCGCCGGCTGATCCCTTCCGTCCGCACTCCCGCTCTCTCCGCATGCCCGCCTATCGCATCGAGATCCGCGTCGTCCCGCGCCGCGGCATCCTGGACCCCCAGGGCAAGGCCGTCGCCGACGCGCTGCACTCCCTGGGCTTCCCCGACGTCACCGACGTGCGCGTGGGCCGTCACGTGGTCGTCGAGACGCGCGCCGCGAGCGCCGACGAGGCCCAGCGCCGCGCCGCCGAGATGTGCGAGCGCCTGCTCGCCAACCCGGTGACCGAGGACTACGACATCGAGCAGGTGGTCGAGATCGCGGCCGTCTCGGCGGCCGCGCACGGCTAGGAGGCGCGCGATGAAGTTCGGAATCGTCACCTTCCCCGGCTCCAACTGCGACTACGACGCGTACCACGCCGTCGTGGACCAGCTGGGCGAGCAGGCGTTCTACCTCTGGCACAAGGACACCGACCTGCAGGGCGCCGACGTGGTGATCCTGCCGGGCGGCTTCAGCTACGGCGACTACCTGCGCTGCGGCGCGATCGCGCGCTTCAGCCCCATCATGGAGGCCGTCGCGGCGCACGCCGCGCGCGGCGGGCCGGTGCTCGCCATCTGCAACGGCTTCCAGATCGCCTGCGAGGCGGGCCTCCTGCCCGGCGCGCTGCTGCGCAACGCGTCGCTCAAGTACGTCTGCGAGCAGCGCCACCTGCGCGTCGAGAACGTGGACTCGCGCTTCACCAGCGGCTACACGGCCGGCCAGATCGTGCGCATCCCGATCGCGCACGGCGAGGGCCGCTACGTCGCCGACGACGCCACGCTCGACCGGCTCGAGGGCGAGGGCCAGGTGGTGTTCCGCTACGTCGGCGCCGAGGGCGGCTCCGACGAGCGCTCCAACCCCAACGGCTCGCTGCGCGACATCGCGGGCATCCTCAACGAGCAGCGCAACGTGCTCGGCATGATGCCGCATCCGGAGCGCGCCGTCGAGTCGATCATCGGCTCGGGCGACGGGCTCGCGCTCTTCGAGTCGATCGTCGGCGCCGTGCACGCCTGATCCGCATCGCTTCCCCACGTCATCCCCTGCGCGCCATGGCCATCGAGAACAAGCCGAGCAAGAACGAGGACGAGTACTTCGCGCGCGAGAACGCGGCGCTGATCGAGCGCCTGCGCGCCGAGGCCGACGCGACCCGCCAGAAGGCGGAGCGCGAGTCGCACGTGATGCGCTGCCCGCGCTGCGGCGGCCACCTGCAGGAGAAGGAGCAGCACCGCGTGAAGATCGACGTCTGCCCCGACTGCGGCGGCGTGTGGTTCGACAAGGGCGAGCTCGAGATCTTCGACCGCGTCGACCGCAGCGGCGTGCGCCGCTTCGTCGCCGATCTGTTCGGCATCAAGTACTGACCGCGACCGCTCCCGCCTCAACCCCCGTATCGTGCCCGTCACGCCCCGCCCCGGCGACCCGAAGATCACCCCCGCGCTCGTCGCCGAGCACGGGATCACGCCCTTCGAGTACGAGCGCCTGCTCGCGATGCTCGGCCGCGAGCCGACCTTCACGGAGCTCGGCATCGTCAGCGCGCTGTGGAGCGAGCACTGCTCGTACAAGCACTCGCGCCCGCTCCTGAAGACGCTCCCGACCGAGGCGCCGTGGGTGCTGCAGGGGCCCGGGGAGAACGCCGGCGTCATCGCCGTCGGCGACGGGCTCGCGGTCGCGTTCAAGATCGAGTCGCACAACCATCCGTCGGCGGTCGAGCCGTACCAGGGCGCCGCGACGGGCGTCGGCGGCATCCTGCGCGACGTCTTCACGATGGGCGCGCGCCCGATCGCGCTGCTCGACTCGCTGCGCTTCGGCGACCTCGAGACGCCGCGCGTGCGCTACCTGTTCGCGGGCGTCGTGAAGGGGATCGGCGACTACGGCAACTGCGTCGGCATCCCGACGGTCGCCGGCGAGGTCGTCTTCGATCCCGCGTACGAGGGCAACCCGCTGGTCAACGCGATGTGCGTCGGCCTGCTGCGCGAGGAGGAGCTGATCCGCGCGGTGGCCGAGGGCGTCGGCAACCCGATCATCGCGGTCGGCGCGCGCACGGGGCGCGACGGCATCCACGGCGCGTCGTTCGCGTCCGAGGACCTGTCCGAGGCCACCGAGGCCAAGCGCCCGCGCGTGCAGGTCGGCGACCCGTTCACCGAGAAGCTGCTGCTCGAGGCGTCGCTGGAGCTCATTCGCTCCGGGCACATCGTCGCGATCCAGGACATGGGCGCGGCCGGCCTGACGTCGAGCAGCGCCGAGATGGCCGCGCGCGGCGACGTCGGCGTGACGATCGACACGCTCAAGGTGCCGGCGCGCGAGGAGGGGATGACGCCATACGAGCTGCTGCTCTCCGAGTCGCAGGAGCGCATGCTCGTCGTCGCGAAGAAGGGCCACGAGGACGACGTCGTCGCGATCCTCACCAAGTGGGACCTCACCGCGGCGGTGATCGGCGAGGTGATCGCGGAGCCCGTCTACCGCGTGACCGAGGGCGACCGCGTCGTGGCCGAGTTCCCGGGCATCCGCCTGGTGACCGACTGCCCGACGTACGAGCCCGAGGCGCGCGAGTCCGACGAGATCGTGAAGCTGCGCGCGACCGACGTGCACGCGATCGCCGAGAAGGCCGAGGAGCGCGATCCGGCGTGGACGCTGACGCAGCTGCTCGCGTCGCCGACCATCGCCAGCAAGCGGTGGGTGCACCGCCAGTACGACACGATGGTGCGCACGAACACGGTCATCGGCCCGGGCGGCGACGCGGCGGTGGTGCGGCTGCGCGGCACCGACAAGGCGGTGGCGCTCAAGACCGACTGCAACGGCCGGTACTGCTTCCTCGATCCGTACGTCGGCGGGATGGCGGCGGTCGCGGAGGCGGCGCGCAACGTGGCGTGCGTCGGCGGCCGGCCGATGGCGATCACGAACAACCTGAACTTCGGCAACCCCAAGCGCCCCGAGGTCTACTTCCAGCTGCGCGAGGCCGTGCGCGGCATGGGCGAGGCGTGCCGCGCGCTGCAGACGCCGGTCACCGGCGGCAACGTCTCGCTCTACAACGAGAACCCGAACGGCGCGATCTACCCGACGCCGGTGGTCGGGATGGTCGGCCTCGTGGACTCGCTCGACCACGTCACGCGCGCCGGCTTCCAGGCCGCGGGCCACGCGATCGTCCTCCTCGGCGACAACACCGAGGAGCTGGGCGGCAGCGAGTACCTCGCGCGCATCCACGGCACGGTCGCCGGCGCGCCGCCGCGCGTGGACCTCGACGGCGAGAAGCGCCTCGTGGCCGCGCTGCTCGACGCGGTGCGCGCGGGCGACGTCGCCAGCGCGCACGACAGCAGCGACGGCGGCCTCGCGGTCGCGCTGGCCGAGTGCGCGATCGGCGACGAGGAGCGCTGGCTGGGCGCCGACGTCGACCTGTCCGCGTGGGCGGCGCTGCCGCGCCGCGCGCTGCTCTTCGGCGAGGCACAGGGCCGCGTCGTCGTGACGACCGCGAGCGCCGACGCGGTGCTCGCGGCCGCGTCACGCCACGGCGTGCCGGCCCGCGTCATCGGCACGGTGGGCGACGCGACGCGCGGGCTCACCATCCGCGTGGGCGCCGACAGCTTCACCGCGCCGCTCGCCTCGCTCGCCGACGCCTATCACGGCGCGATCCCGCGCCTGATGGACCGCACGGCCACCGCCGCGACCACCGTCGCGGCGACGTCTCACGCTACCGTCTGACCAAGGAACGACTCGCGATGTGTGGCATCTTCGGTGTGCGCGGCCATCCCGACGCGGCGGCCGTCACCCAGCTCGGACTCTACTCCCTCCAACACCGCGGCCAGGAGTCGGCGGGCATCGCGGCGCTCGACGTCGCGGGCCAGCCGCACGCGGTCAAGCGCATGGGCCTCGTCAGCGAGGGGCTGCTGGAGGACGAGGCGGAGCTGCTGCGCGGCGGCGCGCTCGCCATCGGGCACACCCGCTACAGCACCGCCGGGTCGTCCACGCTCGAGAACGCGCAGCCGGTGCTGGCGCGCTCGCGCGGCGGGCACATCGCGCTGGCGCACAACGGCAACCTGACCAACGCCACGGAGCTGCGCTTCGAGCTGGAGGAGGCGGGCGCGATCTTCCAGTCGACGATGGACAGCGAGGCGATCGTGCATCGCATCGCGCGCTCCAACGCGCGCACGCCCGAGGCGCGCGTCGCCGAGGCGCTGCAGGGCGTCGAGGGCGCGTACTGCCTGCTGATCGTCATCGGCGAGACGCTGGTGGCGGCGCGCGACCCGCGCGGCTGGCGCCCGCTGGTGATGGGCGACCTGAACGGCGCGGTGGTCTTCGCGTCCGAGTCGTGCGCGCTCGACATCGTCGGCGCGCGTTTCGTGCGCGACGTCGAGCCGGGCGAGGTGGTCGCGGTCGACGCGGAGGGCGTGCGCAGCGCCTTCCCGCTGCCGCGGCTGGAGTCGCGCAAGTGCGTCTTCGAGCACGTGTACTTCGCGCGACCCGACAGCCGCATCTTCGGCGGCTCCGTCGACCGCGCGCGGCGCGCGCTCGGCCGGCAGCTGGCGCGCGAGTGCCCCGCCCCGGGCGCGGACCTCGTGTTCAGCGTGCCCGACTCGTCCAACTCGGCGGCGCTCGGCTTCGCCGAGGAGGCGGGCATCAGCTACGAGCTGGCGCTGATCCGGAACCATTACGTCGGCCGGACGTTCATCCAGCCGTCGCAGGGCGACCGGGACTCCAAGGTGCGCGTGAAGTACAACGCGGTGCGCGAGGTGCTGGAGGGGCGCAGCGTCGTGATGGTCGACGACTCCATCGTGCGCGGCACCACCACGCGCGGACTGGTGGCGATGGTGCGCGCGGCTGGGGCCCGGGAAGTGCACATGCGCGTGAGCTCGGCGCCCATCACGGGGCCGTGCTACTACGGCATCGACACGCCGAACCGGGAAGAGCTGATCGCGGCCAACCTCTCGCTCGAGGAGATCGCGCGCGAGATCGGGGTGGACACGCTCGGCTACCTCTCGCTCGACGGGATGCTGGCGTCCGTTCCCACGGGACCCGAAGGCTTCTGCCATGCATGCTTCTCCGGGGACTACCCCACCCCACCACCCACCGACCCCGACAAGCTCCGGTTCGGGTGCGGCTGCTGACCTGAGCGGCGACGGCGCGGGCGACGGCTCGCGCCTCGTCTACGCCTTCGGCCAGGGCACGGCCGAGGGCACGCGGGACATGAAGGCGGTGCTCGGCGGCAAGGGCGCGAACCTCGCCGAGATGACGAACCTGGGCGTGCCGGTCCCGCCCGGGTTCACCATCGCGTGCCGCGCGTGCGTCGACTACCTGCGCGACGGCGCGGTGCCCGACGCGCTGCGCCAGGAGGTCGCGCGGCACCTCGCGCGGCTCGAGGCGGCGAGCGGCCGCCGGCTGGGCGACCCGGACGATCCGCTGCTCGTCTCCGTGCGCTCCGGCGCGCCCGTGTCGATGCCCGGGATGATGGAGACGATCCTCAATCTCGGGCTGAACGACCGCACGGTGCAGGGCCTCGCGCGCAACAGCGGCAACGCGCGCTTCGCCTTCGACTCGTACCGGCGCTTCCTGCAGATGTACGGCGACGTGGTCCTCGGCGTCCCCGTGCAGCGCTTCGAGCAGCTGCTCGGCGCCAAGCGGCTCACGGAGGACGTCGAGACCGACGCGGAGCTGTCCGAGGGCGCGCTGCGCACGCTGGTCGAGGAGTACAAGTCGCTCGTCCGCCACGCGATCGGCCGCGACTTCCCCATGGATCCGGCCGAGCAGCTGTGGGGCGCGATCGAGGCGGTGTGGCGCTCGTGGACGCTGAAGAAGGCCGTCGACTACCGGCGCGTGCACGACATCCCCGAGACGCTGGGCACCGCGGTGAACGTCGTCGCGATGGTGTTCGGCAACATGGGCGAGGACTCGGGCACCGGCGTCGCCTTCACGCGCGACCCGTCCACCGGCGAGCGGCGCTTCTACGGCGAGTTCCTGGTGAACGCGCAGGGCGAGGACGTCGTCGCGGGGATCCGCACGCCGCTGCGCATCGAGGAGATGGCGGAGCGCCTGCCCGAGGCGTACGCCGAGCTGCTGGACACGCAGCAGCGGCTCGAGGCGCACTTCCGCGACATGCAGGACATCGAGTTCACCGTCGAGCGCGGGAAGCTCTACCTGCTGCAGACGCGGACCGGCAAGCGGGCGCCCGCGGCCGCGCTGCGCGTCGCCGACGAGATGGTGCGCGAGGGGCTGATCGATCGCGCGGAGGCGGTGCGCCGCGTCAGCCCGACGCAGATCGACCAGCTGCTGCACCCGGTGATCGACGCCGGCGTGCGCGCGACGCCGATCGCGACGGGGCTGCCGGCGAGCCCCGGCGCCGCCGCCGGACGCGCGGTGTTCGACCCCGACACCGCGGAGAAGCGCGCCGCGACCGGCGAGGCCGTCATCCTCGTGCGCGAGGAGACCACCCCCGAGGACTTCCACGGCATGGTCGCGGCGCGCGCGATCCTCACCGCGCGCGGCGGCATGACCAGCCACGCGGCCGTGGTCGCGCGCGGCATGGGCAAGTGCGCGGTCGTGGGCTTGAAGGGAATCCACGTCGACGCCGAGCGGCGGCGCATGACCGCGGGGGAGGCGCGCATCGGCGAGGGCGACTGGATCACGCTCGACGGCGGCAGCGGCAACGTCTACGCGGGCGACCTGCCGACGGTGCCGAGCGAGGTCGTGCGCGTGGTCGGCGGGCAGCTGATGCCCGATCGCGCGCCCGTCTACCGCGCCTTCTCGCGCGTGCTGGGCTGGGCCGACGAGGTGCGCACGCTCGGCGTCCGCGCCAACGCCGACACGCCGCGCGACGCGCGCATGGCGCGGGCGTTCGGGGCCGAGGGCATCGGGCTCTGTCGGACGGAGCACATGTTCTTCGAGGGCGAGCGCATCACCGCCATGCGCGAGATGATCGTCGCCCGCGACGAGGGCGGCCGGCGCCGCGCGCTGGCGCGCCTGCTGCCGATGCAGCGCTCGGACTTCGAGGGGATCTTCGAGGCGATGGCGGGCTTCCCCGTCACCATCCGCCTGCTCGACCCGCCGCTGCACGAGTTCCTCCCGCACGGCGGCGAGGAGTCCAAGCTGCTGGCGCGCACGCTGGGCATGGGGCGCGACGAGCTGCATCGCATCGTCGACGACCTGCGCGAGGCGAACCCGATGCTCGGGCATCGCGGCTGCCGCCTGGGCGTCACGTATCCCGAGATCACGGAGATGCAGGCGCGGGCGATCTTCGAGGCGGCGGTGCGCTGCTCGCGGCGCGGCATCGACGTCCGGCCGGAGATCATGATCCCGCTGGTCGCGACGGTGCGCGAGTTCGAGCACCAGGCGGCGATCATCCGGAAGGTGGCCGACGACGTCATGGGCGCGATGGGCGAGCCGGTGCCCTTCCTCGTCGGGACGATGATCGAGCTGCCGCGCGCCGCCCTCACGGCCGACGAGATCGCACGGTCGGCGGAGTTCTTCTCCTTCGGCACGAACGACCTCACGCAGACGGTCCTGGGCCTGTCGCGCGACGACGCGGGCCGCTTCCTGGGGGCCTACATCGAGAAGGGGATCTTCGCGGACGACCCGTTCCAGGTGCTCGACGAGCCGGGCGTCGGCAAGATCATCCGCCGCGCGGTGTTCGACGGGCGGTCGACGCGCCCCGACCTCAAGGTCGGCGTCTGCGGCGAGCACGGGGGCGAGCCGCGCTCCGTGCGCTTCTTCCACCGCAGCGGCGTGGACTACGTGTCGTGCTCGCCGTACCGGGTGCCCGTGGCGCGCCTGGCGGCGGCGCACGCGGCGCTGCTGGGCGAGGACCAGCAGGAGGAGGCGGGCGCGCTCAGCGTGCGGCGCGGGGAGTGAGGCGCGGGGAGTGAGGCGCGAGCGGTCCCGCGCCGCGCTGCGAGGAGCCACGCGCTCGTCGCGACTGCCGAGGCTCCACGCTGCGCCCGGGACGCCGAACGGGGCGGGGGGGGGGTGGGGCCCCCCCCCCGGCGGGGGTGGGGGGGGGGGGGTGGGCCCCCCCGGGCC
>CBHYLO010000028.1:0-16899 GCA_966128675.1 uncultured bacterium
CGGCGGCCGAACGACAGCGCGCGGCGGTCGGCGTCGTACGCGATCTCGGGCGCCACCGCCGGCAGCGCGTCGGTCAGCAGCTGCAGCGGGAGCCAGAGCCGCTCGCCCTCGAGCATCGGCGCGCTCGCCAGCGGCAGCTCGTCGGCGGCCGAGTCGGCGCCGAGGACGGCGACCGGGATCCTCTCGCGCAGCGTCAGCGTCCGGCCGGGCAGGCGCAGGCGCCAGCGCCCCGGCCCGTCCTCCGCCAGCGCGCCGGCGAGCGCGGCCGCCAGCTGGTCGGCGCGCACGTAACTGTGGGTGCCGCCCCCGCTGTCGCGCTCCTCCATGAGGAGGACCTGGCGTTCGCCGCCTCCCGGCGCGACGACCAGCAACGTGCCGGGCGCGGCGACCGTGGCGGCGCGGCGCGAGGCCGAGGGGCGCGCGGGGGTCGCGCCGGGGCGCGCCGGCGGCTGCGCGGTCTGCAGGAGCCAGAGGAGCGGGAGCAGCACCGGCGCCCCGTCAGCGCGCGCGCGCGAAGCGGGCCATGTCGCGCTCGTCGTCCTTCTTCCGCAGGTCCTGCCGCTTGTCGTGCTCCTTCTTGCCCTTGCCCAGGGCGAGCGCGACCTTCGCCCGGCCGTTCTTGAAGTAGAGGTCGAGCGGGACGAGCGTGAGCCCCTGCCGCTCGACCGCGCCGATCATCTTGCGGATCTCCTTGCGGTGCAGGAGCAGCTTGCGCGTCCGCGTCGGCTCGTGGTTGAAGCCCCCGCCCATCCCGTAGTGGCCGATGTGCAGGTTGAGCAGGTACACCTCGCCGTCCTTCACCACGCCATAGGCGTCGGTCAGGTTGGCGCGCCCGTCGCGCAGCGCCTTGACCTCGGTGCCGAGCAGCGCGATGCCCGCCTCCCACGTCTCGAGGATGTGGTAGTCGTGGCGCGCGCGCTTGTTGCGCGCGATCGAACCGTCGGCGGACTTCTGGTCGCCGTTCTGCGCGGACTTGGCCATCGTGTGGGGAGCGGCGTGAGGCGGAGCGGCGGCAAGTTAGTCGTGGCCGGCGAAGCGCGGCAACGCGCGCGCACGCGCGGCGACGCGGACGCGCGGTGGCGCGCCGCCCGGGCGAGCGTTGACGCACGCACCTGCCTCGACTACACTTACTGCTCTCGCGCGGTCCATGCCGCGCGCACCGCTCAGGTGGTGGAACTGGTAGACACGCAGGTCTCAGAAGCCTGTGTCGGAGACGACGTGGGGGTTCAAGTCCCCCCCTGAGCATACGCGCCTCGCGGCGCGGCACGACAGCAGAAGGGGCGCGCCCGCCGGGGCGCCCCATAGTCGTTGCCAACGCCTCGGGCGCCACGCCGCCCGCCGGGCCCTGCGGCCGGCCCCGCCGCGACGGCCGCGCGGCGCGCCACGCCCGCATAAGGGGCGCGCCCGCCGCCTCGCCCCTTCGTCGTTCCCATCGCATCGGGCGCCTCGCGGCCCTCCGGTCAGTGCGTCCGGCCCAGCGTCGACGGCCGCGCGTCCTCGGGCAGGTCCACCGACCCGAAGGCCTGGCGGAGCGCGGCGTTGGCCTCGTCCAGGTAGCGCGCCAGCAGCTCGCCCGCCGGCTGCAGCCCGGCGCCGCGCGCCGCGCGGACCGATCCGGCGAACACCAGCAGCACGCGCCCGAGCCGGGTGCCCGGCGTCTCGCGCGACCGCTGCTGCAAGGCATCCCGATACGCCGTCAGCCGGTCGTTGAACTGCCGCTCGGCCAGCGCGGCCGCGCTCACCGCGACGGCGGGGTCGGAGACCATCGCCTCGGACACCGCGTGCGCGACGAGCGAGCCGGTGCGGTCGTCGAGGGCGTCGCGCTGGGCGGCCAGGAGCCCGAGGGCGCGGCGGGCGTAGCGCAGCTCCCATCGCGCGTGGTCCAGGTCGCCGCCGGTCGCCGTGCTCGCGAGCCACTCGACGTCCGACTCCGCCGGATCGGCCCAGATCGCGCGCACGTAGCCGGCCGCCTTCTGCCGGCCCTCGCGGGCCGCGCCGCCACCAAAGAGCGACGGCACGCCGCCCTCAGTCCTGGAGGATCGGGAGGCGCCGGTCGACGGCCACCGCCGTCGTGCGACGCCGGCGCTCGTGCGCCGCGGCCAGCTGCGGCGCCGCCTTCGGGCCCAGCCCGACGCGCGCCCGCACCACCATCTCGTCGTGCATCAGGTCCGAGAGGCGGACACTCTCCAGCACGTCGTCGATGCGCTGCTGGAGCATCATCCACACGGGGCGGATGGAGCAACTGTGCGCGGCCGAGCAGCGCTCCTCCTCGACCGGGTGCGTGGCGCAGTGGAGCTCGAAGGTCTCGAGCTCCGACGCCGCGATCACCTCGCGCACCGTGATCTCCTCGGCCGGCCGGGCGAGCGTGTAGCCGCCGCGCGCGCCGCGCGCCGAGCGGATGATCTCCGCGCGGCGCAGCCGCAGGAGGATCTGCTCGACGTAGTCGGTCGGCAGGCGCTCCTTCGTCGCGACGTCGCGGCCCGTGACCGGGCCCTCGCTCGCACGGCGCGCCAGGTGGAGGGCGCAGATCAGGCCGTATTCGGCCCAGGTGGTGATACGCACGTCTCCAAGCTACCCGAAAGGCGACCGGGGCTCAACGCTCGACGCCCGGGCCGCGGGACGCGGCGGGCCCGGACGGACCGTCCGCCGATCCCGGACAGCGCCCGTGCCCGTGCGGGCACAGCGTGAGGGGGATCGCCCGCCGCGGCGCGATCACACGCCCAGGGGAGCCCCAGCCATGCCCTCGATCCGATTCGCCCGAACGCTGGTCATCGCCACCGCCCTCGCCGCACCGGCGCGGCCGGCGCGCGCGCAGGATCCGCACGCGGCGCACGGCGCGCCACCGGCCGTCGCCCTGCGCATCCCCGAGTCGATGCGGGTGGAGCATCGGGAGATCCACGACGAGCTGACCCGCGCCACGACGGCCAGCGGCGCGGTGGGCGCCGCCGCCCCCCAGCTGGCGGCCGTGCTGCACCCGCACTTCGCGCGCGAGGAGCAGATCGCGCTGCCGCCGCTCGCGCTGCTGGCGCCGCTGTCGCGCGGCGAGGCGACGGCCGCGATGCGCGCGGTGCTGCCGCTGACCGACTCGCTGCGCGCGGAGCTGCCGCGGATGCTCCGGGAGCACGCGGCCATCCGCGCCGCGACCGTGCGCATGGGCGAGGTCGCGCGCGCGCACGGCGACTCCGCGGTCGCGCGCCTGGCCGAGAAGCTGGCGCTGCACGCGCGGAGCGAGGAGGAGCTGTTCTACCCGGCGGCGGTGCTCGTCGGCGACCTCGTGAAGGCGCGCGTGCCGCGCCCCTGACCGCGGCCGGGTCGGGCGGCGGCGCGTGGCCGCCGCCCCTCGCCCTGGTCAGCCGCCGGCGACCATCGCGTGCGCGCCGCCCGGCACGCCGATCTCGGTCATCTTGCGCAGGTCGAGCACCTCGTCGATCTGCTCCGCCGGCAGCAGCTGGTCGCGCTTCACCATGTCGCGGATCAGCACGCCCTCGGCGACCGACTTCTTGCTCAGCTCCGCGGCCTTCGCATAGCCGATGTGCGGCATGAGGGCGGTCGCCAACGCGGCCGAGCGCTCGACCCAGTAGGCCAGCATCGGCTCGTTCGCCTCGATGCCCTTCACGCACTTCTCCGTCAGCACGGTCGCCGTGCTGGTGAGGATCTGCATCGAGAGCAGGATGTTGTGCGCGATGACGGGCATCATGACGTTCAGCTCGAGCTGCCCGTGCTCGCTGGCGATGGCCACCGTGGTGTCGCATCCCATGACCTGGAAGCACACCTGGTTCACCATCTCCGGGATCGACGGGTTGATCTTGCCCGGCATGATCGAGCTGCCCGGCTGCACGGCCGGCAGCTTGATCTCGTCGATGCCCGTGCGCGGCCCCATGACCATCAGGCGCAGGTCGCTGGCGATCTTGGAGAGGTCGATCGCGAGGCCGCGCAGCGTGGCGCTGAACGCCGCCGCGTCGCCCATGCTCTGCATGAGCTGGATCCGATCCTCGCCGACGCGCAGCTCGAGGCCCGTGATGGCCTGGAGGTGCTTGTTCATCAGCTGCGGATACTCCTTCTCCACCGTCACGCCCGTGCCGACGGCCGAGCCGCCGATGCCGAGGTCGCGCAGGTAGTCGGCCGCCTCCTTCACGCGGCGCGTGGCGCGATCCATCGAGCGCGCGTAGGCCGTGAACTCCTGGCCCAGGCGGATCGGCATCGCGTCCTGCAGGTGGGTGCGCCCCGCCTTCACGATGTGGTCGAACTCGCGCCCCTTGTCGGCGAGCGCGTCGCGCAGCCCCTCGAACGCCGCGACCAGCGCCGGCAGCTGCGACAGCGCGCTGAGGCGGATGTTGGTCGGGATCGTGTCGTTGGTCGACTGCGCCATGTTGACGTGGTCGTTCGGGTGCACGGGCTTGTACTCGCCGCGCTTCCCGCCGAGGAGCTCGTTGGCGCGGTTCGCCAGCACCTCGTTCGCGTTCATGTTGTGCGACGTGCCCGCGCCGGCCTGGTACGGGTCGACGATGAAGTGCACGTCGTGCTTGCGCGCGAGCACCTCGTCGGCCGCCTGCACGATCGCGTCGGCGACCCTGGCGTCGAGGCGCCCGGTCTCCTTGTGCGTCAGCGCCGCGGCCTTCTTGATCCACACCTGCGACTGCACGAACGGCCAGAGCGGCTTCAGGCCGCTGATGGGGAAGTTCTGCTTGGCGCGCAGCGTCTGCACGCCGTACAGGGCGTCGGCCGGGACCTCGAGGGGGCCGAGGGGATCCTTTTCGGTGCGGAAGGCGTCGGACATGAGAGCAGTCGTGAAGGTCGACGGAGTCGTGCGGAAGGTGCGGACGATCGATGCCGCGGTCAGCGGTCGCGCGTCGCGGCGACCGCGGTGAGCACGAGCGCGGCGCCGGCGGCCAGCAGGCCGGCGCCCATGAAGGCGACCGAGATCCCGTGCAGGCGCCCGAACTGCGCGCGCCGCGGGTCGGTCGTCGGCAGCGCCTCGATGGACGGGCCCATCTCGGCGCGGAGGCGCGCGATGCGCGGCGCGACGCCGAACTGCGCGACGCCGCACGCGAGCGCGGTGAGCAGCGGCAGCACGAGGCGCGTGCGCGCGAACGCGGGCGCGACGTGCCAGCCCAGCACCGCGGCGCCCAGCCCGACCGCGAGGCCGGTGACGAAGATGACGGGGAGCACGCGGCCCACCAGTGCGCCGGCGAGCGCGCGCGTGGGGCGCACGCTGAAGGCGGCCGGCGCGACGACGGCCGCGACGAGCGCCGCGGCGCCGATCCACGCCGCGAGCAGCGCCGCGGCGGCCAGCAGGCGGCCCGGCATCGCCAGGCCGACGGGACTCATGGTCGCGCTCATCCGCCGCGCACCCGCGCGCCGCCGTTCAGGAACGGGTTGTCGGCGCACTCGCGCGCGATCGTGGTCGACGGGCCGTGGCCCGGATGCACGACCGTGTCCGCCGGCAGCGCGGCGATGCGCGCCAGCGACCGCGTGAGCGCCGCGGGATCGGACAGCGGCAGGTCGGTGCGGCCGACGGAGCCGTAGAACAGGCAGTCGCCCGCGAGCGCGACGCCGTGGCCGTGGATCACGACGTGGCCGGGCGCGTGCCCCGGCGCGTGCATGACGTCGAACGTCAGCGCGCCGAGCGCGAGGCGCTGTCCCTCCGCGAACTCCGCGGTGGGCGCGGGCTGCGGCTCCATGTACATCCCGTACATCTGCGCGGCGCGCGGCGCGTACTCGAACACCGGCCGGTCGAGCGGATGCAGATGGATCGGCACGTCCCACGCGCGCACGACGTCGGCGATCGCGCCGATGTGGTCGAGGTGCGCGTGCGTGAGCCAGATCGCCTCCAGCGTCACGTCGGCGCCGCGGATCCAGTCCACGAGGCGCGCGCCCTCCGCGCCCGGATCGACGACGGCCGCGGCGCGCGTCTGCGGGTCGACCACCAGGTAGCAGTTCTCCTGGAAGGCGCCGACGGTCTGCACCAGCACCTCGGGCGCGAGCGCCGTCGCCGTCGCGCTCACGACCGCGCCTCGACGCCCGCCGCGCCGTTCACGGCGGCGAGCGACGCGTTGATCTGCGTGACGCCGACCTGCGGTGCGTCCTCCTCCGCGCAGACGACCGTCTCCGCCGTCTCCAGCACGGGCGACTCGCCGATGCCGTGGTGCGCCAGCCAGCGCTCGGCCTCCAGCGCGGCCATGCAGCCCGTGCCGGCGGAGGTGATCGCCTGCCGGTAGTAGTCGTCGATGACGTCGCCCGCGGCGAACACGCCGGGCACCGTCGTCGCGGTGCGGCCCGGCGTCGTGACGACGTAGCCGTGCGGCGTCGTCTCCAGCTGGCCCTTGAGGAAGCCCGTGTTCGGCTCGTGGCCGATGGCGACGAACAGCCCGCCGACCTCCAGGTCGCGCTCCGCGCCGTTCACCGTGTCCTTCAGCCGCACGCCCGTGATCACGTCGGCGCCGAGCACGTCGACGACCTGCGTGTTCCAGAGGACGCGGATCTTGGGGTGCGCGAGCACGCGGCCCGCCATCGCCTTGGACGCGCGGAAGGAGTCGCGGCGGTGGATGACGAGCACCTCGGCGGCGAACTTCGTGAGGTACATCGCCTCCTCCATCGCGGTGTCGCCGCCGCCGACGACCGCGAGGACCTTGTTGCGGAAGTGCGGGAGCGCGCCGTCGCACACGGCGCACGCCGAGACGCCGCCGCCGATCTGCGCGAGGCGCAGCTCGTTCTCGAGGCCGATCCACTTCGCCTTCGCGCCGGTCGCGACGATGACGGTGTGCGCGGTGACCGGCTCGGAGTAGTTGGGCCGGAGGCGGAACGGGCGCGCCGAGAGGTCGGCCTCGACGATCAGCTCCGACACGACGCGCACCCCGTAGCGCAGCGCCTGCTCCTTCATCCGGTCCATCAGCGCGGGGCCGCTGACCGGCTCCGGGAAGCCCGGGAAGTTCTCGATGTCGGTGGTGAGCATCAGCTGCCCGCCCGGCAGGTCGATGCCGACCGGCTCACCCTCGTACAGCACGGGGTTGAGGTTGGCGCGGCCCGCGTAGATCGCCGCCGTCCAGGCAGCGGGGCCGGAGCCGATGATCACCAGCTCGTGCGTCGTCGAGTCGTCAGTCGTGGCCACGTGCGCCTCATTCGGTGTCGGCGGGCGCTCCCGGCCGGGCGCGTCCCGACCCGAAATGTCGCCAATAGGCGCGGCCGGCGGCAGCGGCCGGCGCGGCGCCGGCCGGGCGGTCACCGCCGGACGTGGCGCCCGCCGTCGACGACGAGGACCTCGCCGGTCACGAACTCCGCCTCCAGCAGGTAGAGCACGGCGTGCACGACGTCGTCCGGCGCGCCGATGCGCTGCAGCGGGGTCGTCCGCCGCAGCCGCTCCGCGGACGCCTCGTCCCAGCCGGCCGGCAGCAGCACGACGCCCGGCGCGACGGCGTTCACGCGCACGCGCGGCGCGAGCGCGTGCGCGAGGGCGCGCGTCATCTGCACGACGCCCGCCTTGCTGATCCCGTGCGGCACGTAGCCGGTCCACGTCTCGAAGGCCGCGAGGTCGGCGAGGTTCACGATCGCCCCGCCCCGCTCGCCCATCACGCGCGCCGCGGCCTGCGCGGCGAAGAAGGGCGCGCGCAGGTTGATCGCGAACATCGCGTCCCACGCCGCCTCGGTCACCTCGCCGACGGGCGTGCGCTCCATGACGGCGGCCGAGCTCACGAGGACGTCGAGCCCACCGAAGACGGCGGCCGCCTCGTCCACGACGCGCGCGGGCACGCCCGCCTCCGCGAGGTCGCCCGCGACGATCGCCGCCTCGCCGCCGGCCGCGCGCACCAGGCGCGCGGTCTCCTCGGCCCCGTCCGCGGACGAGCGGTAGTGCACGACGACGCGCATCCCGCGCGCGCCCAGCCCCACGGCGATCGCGCGGCCGACGCGATGTCCCGCGCCCGTCACCAGCGCGATGCGGCCGCGGAGCTCCATCGCGCTAGGCCCGCGCGACGTCGGCGCCGGCGCGGCGGCGCGCCGCGACCCGCGCGTCCTGCCGCTCCAGCACCGCGAGGGGCACCTGCATGATGCCGAGCTGCCGCGGATGGTCGGGGATGCCGTGCCAGTCGGAGCCGCCGCTCGTCACGAGCCCGAAGAAGTCGGCGAGCGCCTGCAGCCGCGCGCGGTCCTCGGCGTTGTGCACGGGATGCTGCACCTCCAGCCCGTCGAGCCCCGCGGCGACGAGCGTCTCGACGCGGTCGCGCTTCCCCTCCCCCTTGGGATGCGCCCACACGGCGATGCCGCCCGCGGCGTGCGCGAGCGCGATCGCGTCCTTCGCGTCGAGGCGCGGCTTGTCGACGTACGCCGGCCGCCCGTCGCCGAGGAAGCGGTCGAACGCCTCGCGGACGTCCCTCGCCGCGCCCGCCGCGACCACGGCGCGCGCGACGTGCGGGCGCCCGACCGCGCCGCCGGCGGACTCGCGCAGCACGTCGTCCATCGTCACCGCCACGCCCTGCGCGCCGAGGAGCTGCACCATGCGCTCGGCGCGCGCGACGCGGTCGTCGCGGAAGCCCGCGAGCTCGGTGGCGATGACGTCGACGCTGTCGAGGTGCAGCGCCAGCAGGTGGATCTCCCCCTCGCCGAGGTGCGCGCTCAGCTCGCAGCCGGCGACCACGCGCAGGCCGAGCCGCGCGCCCGCCGCCTGCGCCTCCGGCACGCCCGCGACCGTGTCGTGGTCGGTGAGCGCGAGCGCCGCGAGGTTGGCGACGCGGGCCGCCTCGACCACCGCGGCCGGCGCGAGGTGGCCGTCCGACGCGGTGGAGTGCGCGTGCAGGTCGACGAACGGCCCGGCGGCGGCGGGAGGCCCGGCGGGGGCGGTCACGCGTCGGCGCCGGGCAGCGTGCTCGTACGGTAGCCGGCCTCCGGCGACGTCTCGCTCGGCTGCGACGCGCGCAGCAGCTCCAGCAGCCGCTCGTCGCCCATCTCGGCGAGCGAGCGCTCGCGCGAGCGGATGCCCTGCGGCGAGTAGCGCGTGACGCGCACCTCGCGGTCCTCGCCCTCGCCGGCGACGAAGATCAGCCCGAACTCGTCGAGGTTGTACTGCGTGACGAAGCCGGACGGGAAGACGCGCCAGGTGCGGCCGTCGGCGGTGATGCGGCGGGTCGGCATGGGTCGGAGATCAGGAAGCGTGGGGGATGCCGACGAAGCGCTGCCACCCGGCCGCCTCGGCGTCGGGCGCGGCGCGGAAGTCGAGCGACTCCGACAGCAGGGCGTCCTGCACCAGCGCCGTCTGCAGCGCCGACGGGTCGGCGGCCTCGATGAACTCGACGACGCGCGCGGCGTCGTCGTGCTGCTCGAACGCCCACAGGTGGTACCCCACCGCGGGGCCGCGCGCCCCGGGGGCCGCGCGCCGCGCGGCGGGGGGCGCGCCCGCGGCCCCCGCGGCTCGCCGTGCGATCGGCGAGGCGCGCGCGGTAGGCGCCGCGCGCGTCCGCGCCGACCGTCAGGTGGCGGATGGCGAGGGCGCGCGGCACGGCAGGCTCCCGCTGGGTCAGAAGCCCTGCTCGGGCCAGCTCTCCAGCGTCTGCTTCACGAACGCCATGAAGCGGTCGGCGTCCGCGCCGTCGACGATGCGGTGGTCGAACGAGATCGAGAAGTAGCTGCACGTGCGAATGGCGATCGTGTCCTCGCCGTCCGGGCCCGTGATGACCTTCGGCCGCTTCTCGATCGCGCCCACGCCCATGATGGCGGACGTCGGCACCGGGATGATCGGCGTGCCCATGAGCGAGCCGAAGACGCCGGGGTTCGTGATCGTGAAGGTCGCGTTCTGGACCTCGGCCGGCTGCAGCTTCTTCGTGCGCGCGCGGTTGGCGAGGTCGTTCAGGTTGCGCGTCAGCCCGCTCAGCGACAGGTCGTCGGCGTTCTTGATGACCGGGACGATGAGGCCCCAGTCGAGCGCCACGGCGATGCCGATGTTGTACTGCTTGCGCAGCACGACCTCGTTGCCGCGCACCGCCGCGTTCATCGTCGGGAACTTCTTCAGCCCGTCCGTGACCGCCTTGATGATGAACGGCAGGTACGTGAGCTTCTCGCCCGTCGTGCGCTCGAACTCCGCGCGCAGCTTGGCGCGGATGCGCGCGATGCGCGTGAGGTCGATCTCGAAGAAGCTGGTGACGTGCGCGTTCCAGTGCCGCGAGAGCGTCATGTGCTCCGCCGTCAGCTGGCGGATGCGGCTCATCGGCTCGACGACGTCGCCCGGGAGCGACTCGACGTGCGGCGCCTGGAAGCCGCCGAGCGTCGCACCGCCCTGTACCGCCGGCGCGGCGGGACGCGCGGGCGCGGCCGGCGCCGCCGGCGCACTCGCCGCCGCGGTCGCGGGCACGCCCGACTCCAGCAGCCCCATGATGTCGCGCTTGGTGACGCGACCCGCGATGCCGCTGCCCTGCAGCGCGCCGAGCTCGATCCCGTGCTCCGCGGCGATCTTGCGGACCAGCGGGGAGCTCTTGCTGCGGACGCGGTCCTCGAAGCCGTTGCCCGTGGGCGCGGCGGCGGTCGACGCGGCCGTCGACGGAGCGGTGGGCGCGGAGGGCGCGCTCGCGACCGCGCCCGACGACGGCGCGGACGCCTCGGCGGCGGGCGCCGGCGCGGCGGCCGGGGCCCCGATCGGCGCGCTCTTGTCGGTCTCGATGCGCGCGACGATGGTGCCGACGGCGACCGTCTGCCCCTCGGTCACCGAGACCTCGGCGAGGATGCCGCCCGTCGGCGCCGGGATCTCCGCGTCGACCTTGTCGGTCGAGATCTCGAAGATCGGCTCGTCGCGCTTCACCTCGTCGCCGACTTTCTTGAGCCAGCGCGAGAGCGTGCCCTCGGCGATGGACTCGCCCATCTGCGGCATGATGACGTCTACACGAGCCACGGGATCAACTCCGGTTGGTGTTCGATGGGATGTCGCGCGGCGGGGCGCTCTGCAGCAGCCGCCAGCTCACGAGCGCGGGCAGCGAGAGCGCGCCCAGCAGCGCGCCCCAGCCCGCGTACACGTACCAGTCGCAGGACGGGATCCCCGAGCACGACGGGGCCTTGGTGATCCATGCGACGATCTTGCTGACGAGGACGCCCGTCATCCCGCCGCTCGCGGCCCCCAGGGGGACCATGAAGCAGCCGATGGCGACGTTGCGCCCGCGGTCCGGATTGCTCGCCATGCTCAGTACGCGGCCAGGCGACGCACGGCGCGCACCACGTCCGGCGTCTGCGGCAGCACGAAGTCCTCGAGCTGGGGCGCGTACGGGAGCGGGATGTCGTGCGCCGTCACGCGCAGCACCGGCGCGTCCAGCCACTCGAAGCAGGTCTCGCTGATGCGCGCCGTGATCTCGCCCGCGATGCCGCCGGTGCGGGTGTCCTCGTGCAGCACGAGCACGCGGTTGGTCTTCTTCACCGTGGCGACGATCGCCTCGTCGTCCAGCGGCGCCAGCGTGCGCAGGTCGATGACCTCGACCGACAGCCCGTCCTCCGCCTGCAGCTGCTCGGCCGCCTCGAGCGCCTTGTACGTCGCCGCGGCGTACGTGATGATCGAGACGTCCGTCCCCTCGCGCGCGACGCGCGCCTTGCCGATGGGCACGACGTGGTCGCCCGCGGGCATCGTGCCCTTGATGCGGCGGTACAGGTACTTGTGCTCGAAGAAGAGCACGCAGTCGTCGTCGCGGATGGCGGCCTTCATCAGCCCCTTCGCGTCCTCGGCCGTCGACGGATAGACGACCTTGAGGCCGGGCGTGTGGATGAAGCCCGCCTCGGGGTTCTGCGAGTGGAACGGGCCGCCGCGCACGTAGCCGCCGCTCGGCCCGCGCACCACCATCGGGCACGGCAGGAAGGCGCGGTAGCGCGCCGTCGCGACGTAGTTCGTGAGCATGTCGTAGGCGTTGGCGATGAAGTCGATGAACTGCATCTCGACCACCGGCCGCATGCCCATGTGGGCCGCGCCCGCCGCCGCGCCGACGATCCCGATCTCGCTGATGGGCGTGTCGATCACGCGCGACTCGCCGTACTTCGCGAGCAGCCCCTCGGTGACCTTGAACGCGCCGCCGAACGCGCCGATGTCCTCGCCCAGGCAGAAGACGTTCTCGTCGCGCGCCATCTCCTCGAACAGCGCCTCGCGGATCGCCTCGAGGTAGGTGATCTCGGCCATCAGGCGTCCCCCCCGGCCTTGGGGTCCGCCTTGTAGACGCCCCACCCGTCGGACGCGCGCTCGCTCGGCGCCACGGCGCCGTCGACGCCCTCGCGGAACCAGAGCGGCCGCTCGCGCGGCGGATCGGCGTACACGCCGATGAGCGCGTCGAGCGCCTCGGGGAAGCCCGACGCCTCGGCGACGTCGGTCGCGTCGTCCACCTCGCGGCGCACGCGCTCGTCCACGGCCGTCAGCTCCGCCGCGTCGAAGCCGAGCTCCGTCGTCAGCTGCGCGACGTAGCGGTCGATCGGGTCGTTCTCGGCGGCCCAGCGCTCGATCTCGCCGTCCGGCACGTAGCTCTGGTTGTCGTGCTCCGCGTGCCCCTTGCGGCGGTACGTCAGCAGCTCGACGAGCTGCGTGCCCTCGCCGCGGCGCGCGGCGTCCACCGCCTGCTTCGTCGCGTCGTAGGTCGCGAGGACGTCGTTGCCGTCGGCCTGGTAGCCCGGGATGCCGTAGCCGATCGCCTTGTCGAGGAACTGCTTCGCCAGCGTCTGCTTCTCGGTCGGCGTGGAGTACGCGTAGTGGTTGTTCTCGATCACGACGACGAGCGGGCAGCGCTGCACCGCGGCGAAGTTGATCCCCTCGTGGAAGGCGCCCGTGGACGTCGCGCCGTCGCCGACGTAGACGAGGCCCACGCGGTCCTCGCCGCGCATCCTGAAGGACAGCGTGACGCCGGCCATCACCGGCACCATGTCGCCGAGCGGCGAGATCTGGCCGAGGAAGCCGCGCGTCTCGTCGGCCTTGCCGACGTCGCCGAAGTGGATGTTGAGCTCGCGGCCGCGCGTCGGGCTGTCGCCCTTGGCCATGTACTGCTTCAGCACCTCGACGGGCGTGGCGCCCTTCACCAGCATCGAGCCGAGGTTGCGGATCAGCGGCGACATGACGTCGCGGCGCTCCAGCGCGAAGCAGCTGCCGACGGCGTCGGCCTCCTGCCCCAGCGAGCGGAAGAGCCCCCCGACGACCTTGGTCTGCCGGTACAGCGCCACGAGCCGCTCCTCGAGCGTGCGCGTGAGCCGCATCCAGTAGTAGAGCTCGAGCTTGGCCTCGCGAGGAAGCGCGAGGCCAAGCGACTGTTTCCCGTCGCGGGCGCGTTGCGCCCGCTCCTGTTCGTCGCGCCGGACCGCGGACGCCGTGCGGGCCGCCATCAGTAGCCCGCCTCCATCGCGTGGCGCGTGTCGACGCGCTTGTGGAGCTGCACGAAGAACTTCTTCACGTTCTTGTCGAGGCGGCTCTCGCCCACCTGGTCGGTGTGGACCTCGACGAACGTGTAGTGGCCGCCCTCCATGCGCACGGACAGCGCGAGCGTGCCGAGCGGGCCGGCGAAGCCGCGCGTGCGCTCGGCGGAGGCGGTGGTGGCCAGGCCCAGCGCCCCGAAGAAGGCGTCGGCCTGCTGCATCACGACGTCGGGGCCGACGCTCGTGCGATGGAAGTGGCGCATGGGGGAGTGGCGGGAGTCGGCGCGGCGGGGAGCCGTCGCCTCACGGGAGCGTCACTTGAACGGGCGCTCGCTCAGCGGACGCGCGGCGGCGACGGTCTGCACCCAGTCCTCCACGCGCTCGATGGCCTGCGTCGAGTCGCGGCGGAAGCGCATGCCGACCTTCCAGTCGCCGGCCGTCACGAAGGTGATGCGCGCGGTGTACGTCCCGACCTCGGGGGCCGGCGTGAACGAGTCGTACCGGTTCACGCGGTCCTCGCTGGTGGCGAAGATCTGCCCCTCGCCCCCCTCGATCGGCTGCTTCGTCTCGCGGTCGAGCACCACCACGCGATAGACCGTCGGCTCGCTCGCGTGCGGCGGCGTCGGGTCCATCGTCAGGCGGAACTCGTAGTGCTGCGACCACGCCCGCAGGGAGCGCGGCTCGGCGGGCCCGCACGCCGCGGCGGCGAGCAGGCCGGCCATCCCGAGGGACTGCGCGACGCGCCCGACCGCGCCGCGGCGTGCGAACCCGCCGGCGATCATGCGTAGTACTCCAGGCCGAGGTGCGTGATCTGGTCCTCGCCCATCAGGTGACGGAGCGTGTTCTTGAGCTTCGTCTGCTGGATGAAGAGGTCGTGCTCCGGCTGCAGGCCGGCGGCCGTCATCGGGCTCTTGTAGTAGAACGAGAGCCACTCCTGGATCCCCTTCATGCCCGCGCGCTGCGCGAAGTCGCTGAACAGCGCCAGGTCGAGCACAAGCGGCGCCGCCAGGATCGAGTCGCGGCAGAGGAAGTTGACCTTGATCTGCATCGGGTAGCCCATCCACCCGACGATGTCGATGTTGTCCCAGCCTTCCTTGTTGTCGCCGCGCGGCGGGTAGTAGTTGATGCGCACGACGTGGCTGAAGCCCTCGTACAGGTCCGGGTACTTCTCCGGCTGCAGGATCGTGTGCAGCACCGACAGCTTCGACTCCTCCTTCGTCTTGAACGACGCCGGATCGTCGAGCACCTCGCCGTCGCGGTTGCCGAGGATGTTGGTCGAGTACCAGCCCGCGAGGCCGAGCATGCGCGCCTTCATGCCGGGCGCGATGATCGTCTTCATCCAGGTCTGGCCGGTCTTGAAGTCCTTGCCCGAGAGCGCGACGCCCTTCTGGTTCGCCAGCTCCAGCAGCGCCGGGATGTCGGTCGTCAGGTTGGGCGCGCCGTTGGCGAACGCGCAGCCCTCCATGATCGCCGCCCAGGCGTAGAGCATCGAGGGCGCGATCGCCTCGTCGCTCGCGTCCATCGCCTGCTCGAACGCCTCGATGGTCGCGTGCTGCGGGCCGGCCTTGATGTAGATCTCGGTCGACGCGCACCACACGAGGACGACGCGGTCGCAGCCGTTCTGCGCCTTGAAGTCGCGGATGTCCTGGCGCAGCGCCTCGGCCTGCTCGCGCTTGGAGCCGGTCTTGACGTTGGTGCCGTTGATGCGCGTGACGTACCGGTTCTCGAACGCGGCCTTCATCGGCTTGATGCCCGAGAGGAAGTCCTTGATCGGCTCCAGGTCGCGCTCCTCCAGCACGCCCGCCTTCTTGGCGGCCGTGTAGGCGTCGTCCGGGATCGGGTCCCAGGCGCCGAACACGAGGTCGTCCAGCCCCGCGAGCGGGACGAAGTCCTTGATGAGCGGCGACCGGTTGTCGGTGCGCTTGCCCAGGCGGATGGTCGCCATCTGGGTCAGCGAGCCGATGGGCTTGGAGAGCCCGCGGCGCACGCTCTCCACGCCGGCGATGAACGTCGTCGCCACGGCGCCGAGGCCCGGGGTGAGGATGCCGAGCTTGCCGGTGGCCGGCGCGATGGGCGAGGCCTGGCGGTCCTGCGCGGTCGAGGAACCCGTCACGGGGAAAAGTCTCCGAAAGATCAGGAAGGAAGGCCGGGGTCGAGGCCGCCGGTGGCGACGGCGGGCGGCACGGACGCGCCGGCGGGGTGAAGCTCCGGGTGGTCGATCGCCTGCGTCACCCGGTGGACGTACACGATGCGCTGCACGGCGGTGATCCAGGCCGTGACGGTCAGCAGCGTCACGATCAGCATCAGCACCCAGCCGCCCAGCGCGAGGCCGAAGAACGCCTGCGGCGCCGAGAGCAGCGTCACGCGCTCGGGGCGCTGCATCATCCCAACCTTGGCGTCGATCCCCAGCGCCTCCGCGCGCGCGCGCGTGTACGACGTGAGGAAGGTGCCGATGATGCACAGCAGCGTCATCGCGACCATCGGCGTGCCGGCCCACGGCGGCACGCCGTGCAGCACGTCGTTGCGCGCGAAGAAGATCGCCAGCCCGCCCAGCACCGCGCCGTCGGCCACGCGGTCCAGCGTCGAGTCGTAGAAGGCGCCGAACACCGTCGTCCTGCCCGACGCGCGCGCGACCTTGCCGTCCAGCACGTCGAAGCACGCCGTCAGCCCGAGGAACCAGCCCGCCGTGCGGATGTGGCCCGTGGCGTAGATGGCGCCGCCGATCACGTACGTCAGCGTGCCGACGGTCGTGATCGTGTTCGGTCCGACGTTGTTCCGGACGAGCCAGGCGGCGAATGGATCAACGATCCGGAGGTAGCCGGTCTTGATCCATTCCCAGAGTCGGAGCATGCGGGGAGGGGCAGGCGCATATAGGGACCCGCCCGCCCCGGGCGACGGCCGGACCGGCGGGGGCCGGTGGCACGACGGCTCGAGGCGGGCGAGAACGCACGACGGGCCGAAGCAGAGGACTTCGGCCCGGAAAGCTATCGGCCGGTCGGAGGGGGATCAACGGGCGCCACCGTCGGCGCGCCGTCGCGACCCGCCCCCACCCCGCTCACGGCACGCGCCGTCAGGGCACGCGCCGTCAGGGCACGCGCTCAGGGCACGCGCCAGGCGACGCCGCGGCCGAGCACCACGTTCTCCTGCGAGTAGCTCACCGAGCCGTCCACCGGCGCGGCGCGCAGCGTCACCGCGGTGCCGGCCGCGATGCCGCGCACCGGGATCGACTCGGACGTGCGCGCGCCCACCTGCCGCAGGAACTGCTCGGCGCCGCTCGGCACGCGCACGTACACGTTCACCGCCTGCGCAAGGTTGTTCGTGAACTCGATGCTGCTCTCGGGGGCGCGGGCCTCGCCCGTGCTCACCTCCACCTGGCGCGGGCCGCAGGCCGCGGGCGCCACGGCCGCCAGCGCGGCGACGAGGGCCGTTCGGGCCAGCAGCGGGAGCCGGCGGCGCGGGGCGCCCGTCGGACGCTGGGTCATGCCTACCTCGTGAAGGATGGGGATGCGGATCGTCCGGCGAGCCCGGGGGTGCAAGAGCCATGCACCCGCG
>CBHYLO010000029.1:0-16730 GCA_966128675.1 uncultured bacterium
GGGCGGGGGGGCCGGGGGCCGCCTTGGCCGCGGGGCCGGGGCCGGGGGCCGGGCCCGCCCCCGCGGTGGGGGGCGGGGCGGGGGGGGGTATGCCCGCCCCCCGACTCCGGTCGGGCGGTAGTCGCGCCCTGCCGACCGCTGTAAACTAGGATGCGCCGCCGGCCCCGCGCCGGCGGCGTTCTCACGCCAGAGACGACCCACGATGACTGCTACGTTCACCGCGAAGGACGTCCAGGAGCTGCGCCAGCGGACCGGCGCCGGCATGATGGACTGCAAGAAGGCCCTGGAGGAGAACCAGGGGAACATGGAGGCCGCCGTCGACTACCTTCGCAAGAAGGGCATCGCGAAGGCCGAGAAGCGCGCCGGCCGCACGGCCAGCGAGGGCGCGGTGATGATCGAGATCGCGCCGGACGCGACGTCGGGCGTAATGGTGGAGGTCAACAGCGAGACCGACTTCGTCTCGCGCAACGCCGACTTCCAGGCGCTCGCCCGCGCGGTCGCGCAGCACGCGCTGGCCACGCCGGGCGCCGGCGACGCCGCCACGCTGCTCGCCGCGCCCGTCGCGTCGAAGGGCGGCAAGTCGCTCGACGACGTCATGAAGGAGTCGGCCGCGGTCATGGGCGAGGCGCTCGGCGTCCGCCGCGCGGTGCGCTACGACGCGGCCAACGGCGTCGTCGGCTCGTACGTGCACTTCAACGGCAAGATCGGCGTGCTGGTCGAGGTCGAGGCCGCGAACGGGGACAAGGGCGAGGAGCTCGTCACCCTCGCGAAGACGCTGGCGGAGCACGTGGCCGCGGCGGCGCCGCTCGGCGTCGACAAGGACACCGTGCCGGCCGACGTCGTCGAGCGCGAGCGCGCGATCTTCGTCGACCAGGTGCGCCAGAGCGGCAAGCCGGAGAACATGATCGACAAGATCGTGACCGGGAAGGTCGAGGCGTACTACAAGGACGTCGCGCTGCTGCACCAGATGTGGGTGCGCGAGCCGAAGACGTCGATCGCGTCGGTCGTCGCCGAGGCGGCGAAGAAGGTGGGCGGCCCGATCACCGTGAAGCGCTTCGCGCGCTTCCAGCTCGGGCAGGAGTGAGCGACGCCGTGCGGGCCGCCGATCGGGACGCGTCCGGGCAGCCGGGCGGGTCGGCGGTCGTGCACGCGGAGCAGGGGACGGCACAGCACCCGGGGGCGCGCGGCGAGTCGCTGCGCTACCCCCGGGTGTTGCTCAAGCTCTCCGGCGAGGCGCTGGCGGGCGACAAGGGCTTCGGCTTCGACTTCGACCGCCTGACCTTCTTCGCCCAGCAGGTCGAGGACGTGGTCGCGACGGGCGCCGAGGTGGGCCTCGTCATCGGCGGCGGCAACATCGTGCGCGGGGCACAGCTCTCGCGCATGGGCATGGACCGCGTCGGCGCCGACTACATGGGGATGCTCGGCACGGTCATCAACGCGCTGGCGCTCCAGGACGTGCTCGAGAAGCGCGGCATGGACACGCGCGTGATGACCGCGATCCGCATGGAGGAGCTGGCGGAGCCGTACATCCGCCGCCGCGCGGTGCGGCACCTGGAGACGCGGCGCGTCGTGATCTTCGCGGCGGGCACGGGCAACCCGTACTTCTCGACCGACACGGCGGCCGTGCTGCGCGCGATCCAGATCAAGGCCGACGTGATCATCAAGGCGACCAGCGTCGACGGCGTGTACTCGGCCGATCCCAAGCAGGACCCCAACGCGCGCTTCTACGAGACGATCAGCTACCGCGACGTCATGCTCGAGGAGCTGCGCGTGATGGACCAGACGGCGATCACGCTGTGCAAGGAGAACCGCCTGCCGCTGATCGTCCTCAATATCAACGAGACCGGGGCCGTCCTCCGCGCCGTGCGCGGCGAGAAGGTGGGCACCCTGGTCAGCTGACCATCGGGCCGGCGCGCGGCACCCGCGCCGGCCGACCTCTGCGCCGCACCGGACTCACCTCAGCGCGAACGCCACGATGGCCACGATCAAGGACATCCTCCAGAACAGCCGCACGGCGATGGACAAGGGGATCGAGAGCTCGAAGCGCGAGTTCGGATCCATCCGTGCCAGCAAGGCCAGCCCCAACATGCTCGACACCGTGCGCGTGGAGGCGTACGGCTCGTCGATGTCGCTCAACCAGGTCGCCACGGTCACGGCGCCGGAGCCGCGCCTGATCCTCGTCACCCCGTTCGACAAGGGGCAGGCGAAGGCGATCGAGAAGGCGATCCGCGAGAGCGACCTGGGCGTCGAGCCGTCGAACATGGGCGGCGTGATCCGCGTCCCGCTGCCGTCGCTCAACGAGCAGCGCCGCAAGGAGCTCGTGAAGGTCGTCCACAAGCTGGCCGAGGAGGGCCGCGTGACGATCCGCCACGCGCGCACCGACGCCCGCGACAAGATCAAGAAGCTCGAGGGCGTGAGCGAGGACGACAAGAAGCACGCCGAGAAGGACCTGCAGAAGCTGCACGACGACTACATCGGCAAGATCGAGGCGCTCCTGAAGGTGAAGGAAGCCGAGATCATGGAAGTGTGAGACGGGTGACTGCCGCGCGTTCCTCCGTGCATCCCGAGTCGCTCGCGGACGAGCTGCTCGCGCGCCTGCGGGTCCACGGCGCGATCCCGCGCCACGTCGCCATCATCATGGACGGCAACGGGCGGTGGGCGCGCGAGCGCCTGCTCCCGCGTCCGCTCGGGCACCGCTCGGGGATGAAGGCCGTGCGCGAGGTGGTGGAGGGCGCGCTGCAGGCCGGCGTCGAGTACCTCAGCCTCTTCGCCTTCTCGCAGGAGAACTGGCAGCGGCCGGCCACCGAGGTGGGCGCGCTGATGTCGCTGCTGGAGGAGTACATCGCGCGCGAGGTGAGCGAGCTGCGCGACCAGGGCGTGCGCGTGCGCGTGCTCGGCGACCTCTCGCGCCTCACGCCCGCCGCCGCGCGCGCGGTGGAGCGCGTGGTCGGCGAGACGTCGGGCAACGAGCGGCTGACGCTCAACCTCTTCATCTCGTACGGCAGCCGCGCGGAGCTCGTGCGCGCGATGCGCGCGGGGGCGTAGGACGTCGCGGGCCGCGCCCGCTCGCCGTCGGACATCGAGCACCCGGCCGTCCCCGCGCGCCTCTACACCGCCGACTGCCCCGATCCCGACCTGCTGATCCGCACGTCGGGCGAGCTGCGGATCTCGAACTTCCTGCTCTGGCAGATCGCGTACACGGAGCTGTTCATCTCGCCCGTGCTGTGGCCCGACTTCGGCCGCCGCGAGCTCTTCGAGGCGATCGTCGCCTACCAGAGTCGCGAGCGCCGCTTCGGCCGGGTGTCGGCCTGACGCGCGCGATCGCCTCCACGCCCGCCCCCCGCCCGTGAGCGAGCTCGCCAAGCGGATCGCCTCCGCGCTCGTCGGCGCGCCCATCGCCATCGCCTGCATCTGGTACGGCGACGCCGCGCTCGCGACGCTGCTCGCGATCATCGCGGCCACCGGCGCGTGGGAGTTCTACCGCATGGCGCGCCAGGCCGGCGGCGCGCCGTTCGCGCGCACGGGCATCGCGCTCTCCGCGATCGTGCCGCTCGTCGCGCACGCGCACGTGCTGCGGCTCGCGACGCCGACACCCACCGCGGGCGTCATGGTCGTGCTGGCGCTGCTGGCACTCTCGATCTGGCGCCGCGGCGTGACGGGCAAGCCGCTGCTCGCCGTCGCGACCACGCTGCTGGGCGTGCTGTACGTCGGCGTGCCGGTGGCGTACGGCTACGCGCTGCGCTACTTCGACTGGACCGTCGGCCGCGCGGCGGGGGCGTCACTGCTGCTGCTGCCCGTGCTCTGCACGTGGGCCAGCGACATCGGCGCGTACGTCGCGGGGCGCACGTTCAAGGGGCCGAAGCTGATCCCCGCCGTCAGCCCGGGCAAGACGATCTCCGGCGCGATCGGCGGCGTCGTCGCGTCGGCGGCGCTCGCCGCCGCGTACGCGCCGTACGTGCTGCGGCCGGCCGCCCAGCTCGGCTTCGCGCCGGGACGCGCGCTGCTGTTCGGCGTCGTCATCAGCGTCGTCGCGCAGCTCGGCGACCTGGTGGAGTCGCTGCTCAAGCGCGACGCGGGCGTGAAGGACTCGTCGCAGCTGATCCCCGGCCACGGCGGCGTGCTCGATCGCGTCGACTCGCTGCTGTTCGTGCTGCCGGTGAGCTACCTGCTGCTGCGCGCGCTGCTGCTGCCGGCGTACGGCGGATGACGGACGGCGCGCCGCGCGGCGTCGCGATCCTCGGCAGCACCGGCTCCATCGGCACGACGGCGCTGCGCGTGCTGGAGCGCCAGGCGAGCCGCTTCCGCGTCGTCGCGCTCACCGCGCACCGCAACGCCGCGCTGCTGGCCGAGCAGGCCGCGCGCTTCGCGCCGGGCTACGTGGGGCTCGTCGGCAACGGCGGCGGCACCGTCGGCGCGCCCGAGGGGTGGGGCTGCGGCACCGCGTGCCTCGTGGAGGCCGCGACGCGGACCGACGCGGACATCGTGCTGAACTCCGTCGTCGGCGCGGCCGGACTGGACGCCACGCTGGCGGCGCTGAACGCCGGCAAGCGCGTCGCACTGGCCAACAAGGAGACGCTCGTGGTGGCGGGCGAGCTCGTGAACGCCACGGCGCGCGCGGGCGGCGGCGAGCTGGTGCCCGTCGACAGCGAGCACTCCGCCATCCTGCAGTGCATCGCCGGGCGGCCGCGCCAGGAGGTCCGGCGGCTCGTGCTGACGGCGTCCGGCGGGCCGTTCCGCACCTGGAGCCGCGAGCGGCTGGAGCGCGCCACGCTCGCCGACGCGCTGCAGCACCCGACGTGGAGCATGGGGCGCAAGATCACCGTCGACAGCGCCACGCTCGCGAACAAGGCGCTCGAGGTGATCGAGGCGCACTTCCTCTTCGGCATCCCGTACGAGCGCATCGAGGTCGTGGTGCACCCGCAGAGCGTCGTGCACTCGTTCGTCGAGTTCGTGGACGGGAGCGTGCTCGCCCAGATGGGCGTGCCGAGCATGGAGCTGCCGGTGCTGTACGCGCTGACGCACCCGGACCGGGTGACCGACACCGGGGTACCGCCGTTCGACCCCGTCGAGCTCGGCCCGCTGACCTTCGAGCGCGTGCGCGGCGACGACTTCCCGGCGCTGGGGCTCGGGATGGCGGCCGGGCGCGCCGGCGGGTCGGCCCCGGCGGTCTTCAACGCCGCCAACGAGCAGGCGGTCGCCCTCTTCCTCGACGGGCGCATGGGGCTGCTCGACATCCCGCGCGCCATCGAGGAGGCGCTCGGCCAGCTGGCGGGCGCGCCGGGCGGCACCCGCGAGGCCCTGCTGGACGCCGACGCCGCCGCCCGGCGCGTCGTGCTCGAACGCCACGGTCGCTGACCCGGCCGGCACTCCGCCTGCTGCGGACGGGCCGGCCCCGGAGGTAAGTTCCCCCGCATGCTGGTCTACGTCGCCCCGATCATCGTCTTCGGGCTCGTGGTCTTCGTCCACGAGCTCGGCCACTTCCTCGCCGCGAAGCTCACCGGCGTGTACGCGCCGCGCTTCTCCATCGGCTTCGGGCCGGCGCTGCTGAAGAAGCGCGTCGGCGAGACCGAGTACGTGCTCGCCGCGCTCCCGCTCGGCGGGTACGTCCGCATGGCGTCGCGCGAGGACGAGAGCACGATGGCCGTGCTCGAGGGCGGCCCCGAGGAGCGCCGGCCCGACGCGCTGCCGACCACCGGCGGGAACGCCGCCGGCCGCGCCGTCGACGACCACACCGGCGACGTCCACCGCGGCAGGGACTGGGACCCCGAGGCGATGGCGCCGTTCGGGCCCAAGCCGGTCCCCGAGCACCGCTGGTTCGAGTCGAAGGGGCTGGCCGCGCGGCTCTTCATCCTGCTCGCCGGCGTGACCATGAACGCGGTGCTCGCCTTCGTCGTCTACGCGGGGAGCTACGCGGCGTGGGGCCGCGCCTACGTGCCGGCCGTCATCGACTCGGTGGTCGCGGGGCGCCCGGCCGCCGCCGCCGGGCTGCAGCGCGGCGACAGCGTCGTCGCGGTCGACGGCACGCCCGTGCGCACGTGGAGCGAGGTCGTCGAGCGCGTGAGCGCCGTGACGACGCGCGCCGTGGTCCTCGACGTGTCGCGCGGCGGCGTGCCCACGCGGCTGACCGTCACGCCGCGGGCGGAGGAGGCGACCGATCCGGTGACGAACGAGCGGCGCCGCGTCGGACGGATCGGCGTGATGCCGCGCGACAGCATCGCGCGCGAGCCGGTGGACTTCGGCACCGCGCTGCGCGAGGGCGCCATCGAGACGCGCTACGCGGCGACGTCCGTGGTGGGCGTGGTGCGCGGCCTCTTCACGCGCGACGTCGCGGTGTCCAACCTCGGCGGCCCGATCGCGATCGCCCGCACGTCGGTGCAGGCGGCGCGGCTGGGGCTGGAGTCGCTGCTCCGGCTGCTCGCGTTCCTCAGCATCAACATCGCGGTGCTCAACCTGCTGCCGATCCCCGTGCTCGACGGCGGCCAGGTCCTGATCAACGTGGCCGAGACGATCAAGGGCGGCGCGTTCAGCGTGCGGACGCGCGAGAACATCCTGCGCGTCGGGCTGGTCGCCATCGGCCTGCTGTTCGTGACCGTGATGTGGAACGACCTGGCGCGGCTCGCGCGGGACCTCCTCCGCTGACCGCCCGCGCGTCGTCCCTCGCCCGCACGCGATCGGGGCTCGCGGCGCTCGTCCTGGCCGCGGCCGTCGGCGCCTGTCGCCCCGTGCGGCCCGCGGCGCCCGTGCCGGCCGACAGCGCCGCCGCGCACGCCGACTCGTCGCGCGCGGACGGCAGCGCGCGCGCGCTCCCCGATCCGAGCACCGCGGTGCGGTTCGAGATCGTGGCCGTGGGCGACAGCACCTTCCAGCTGCTCGCGCCCGACCCGCGCTGGCTGCGCGACGGGATGACGGGCATCGTCGTCGACCCGCGGCGGCGCGACGTGCTGGTCGCCCGCTTCACGCTGCTCGCGTTGCGCGCCGACACCGCGGACGCGCTCGTGACCGGGCAGACGATGCGCGTGAGCACGGACCACGTCGCGCTCATCGCCCGGCCGCCGGTGGCCCAGGCGCCGATCGTGCGCCGCATCGAGCGGCGGCGCTTCTGGACCGGGACGATCATCGGCGGCGCGCTGGGGCTGATCGTCGGGCTGCTGCTCGACTAGCCGGCCGCGGCGCCGCGCCGCGCGCTCAGTCGCAGATCAGCCGGATCGGCAGGCGGGACATCGTGCCCGCGCCCACACGGACGCTGTCGCGGTACTCCGCGCACAGGCTCGCCTGCACGACGACGCGATACCAGCCCTCAGCCAGCACCAGGGGCGCCGCGAGGGGCAGCGCGCCCTCGCGGGAGGGGCCGCCGCGCGACGGCGCGAGCGTGTACCGCGCCCGCGACGGCCGCACGTCGAGCGAGAGCTCGCCGCAGGGCACCGGCCGCAGCGGCCCCGTCTCGATCTCGCCCGGCAGCAGCTCGACCTTGCGCACGTCCGTCGCGCTCGCGCAGCCGTCCAGCGAGCGGAGGATCCCGCGGACGACGTGCGTCCCCGGCGGGATGGAGTCGACGCGGAGCGTGCCGGCCGGGAGCTTCCGCCCGTCCACGCTGACCGCGGTCCCCGCCGGCGCCTCGATGTCGAGCGTCGCGACGGTGGGCACGAGCGGCCGCATGGAGTCCACGGCGGCGCCCGGCAGCGAGTCGGCGGGCACGACGGGCGGCGCCGCGGTGTCGACGCGGGCCGCGACGCCCGGGGCGAGCCGCGCCCGGGTGTTCGCCGCGCCGTCGGACAGGGCGAGCCAGGCGCCCGCGGCCGCCAGCGCCCCGCCGCCCAGGAGGAGCGCGACGGCCCGGCGCCGGCGGGAGCGGCCGCGCCCGCCGGTCGGCAGCGCGGGGACCGCCACGGTCATCGCCTCGGCGCCATGCAGCCGGAGCGCCGCCAGGGCGTCGGCGAGCTCGGACGCGGACTGGAAGCGGTCGGCCGCGTCCTTCGCGAGGCAGCGCAGCAGCACCGCCTCGAAGGCGGCCGAGAGGTGTGGGGCGCGCTCGCGCGCGCCCGGCGGCGGGGCCTCGACGTGCTGCCGCATCACGTCGTACCAGTCGTCGCCGGCGAAGGGCAGGGTGCCGGTCGCGGCCTGGTAGAGCGTCACCCCCAGCGCGTAGATGTCGCTGCGCCCGTCCAGCGGCAGCCCGCGCGCCTGCTCCGGGGAGAAGTAGCTCGGCGTCCCGAGGACCACCTGGCGGCTGACCGACGAGGTCGTGGCGTCGACCGCCCGGGCGATGCCGAAGTCGGTGACCATCGCCCGCCCGTCCGCGGCGAACAGCACGTTGTCGGGCTTCACGTCCCGGTGGACGACCCCGCGCTCGTGGGCGTAGGCCAGCCCGCGGGCCACGTCCTCGCCCACGCGGGCGAGCTCGGCCTCGGGCATCGCGCCGCGCTCCTCGAGCCGCCGCCCCAGCGAGCTGGGGAGGAAGTCCATCACGAGGTACGGCGTCCCCCGCGGGGCGTCGTCGAACGGCTCGTCCAGGCGGCCGACGTTGAGGACCGTGACGATGTTGGGGTGCCGGAGCTTGGCCGCGGTGCTGGCCTCGCGGCGGAAGCGCTCGACGGTCTCGGGCTCGGCCGCCAGCTCCGGCTTGAGGACCTTGAGCGCGACGTCGAGCTCCAGCTCGGGGTCGAAGGCCCGGTAGACGCGGGCGAACCCTCCGGCGCCGACGACCCGGCGCACCCGGTAGCGCCCCAGGGGGCGCTCGACGAGCGAGTCGAGGGCGTCGCGGCCGGCGTCCTCCCCGAAGGCGGGGTCGGGCGCGGCGTCGACGGGGAGCGAATCCGGCGTGCGGGAGTCGGGCAAGCGCGGAGCGGGCGCGGACGTGGAAGCCGACGAGGGGAGCCGCCGTGGGGCGATGCCGGTCACGGCGGGGACGTCCCGGCACGGGCGCGAGCCTTTACAGCCCCCGTCCGGTCCGATAAGTTGGTGTGCTTACGACTGTTGCGCGGCACGCGCGCCTGGACGTGCGGAGAATATACCATCATGGCTTTCGACAAGGCACCGACGATCAGCAAGTACCAGACGCACGACTCGGACACCGGGTCGGCGCGCGTCCAGATCGCAGTCCTGACGGACCGCATCAACTACCTGACGGAGCACTTCCGGACGCACCACAAGGACCATCACGGCCGCCTCGGGCTGCTGAAGATGGTCGGCAAGCGTCGCCGTCTCCTCACGTACATGAAGCGGACGGACGTGACGGGCTATCGCCAGATCGTGCAGGAGCTCGGCCTCCGGCACTGAGTCGTACCCCCAGGCGCGTGGACGCGCGGGCGCAGCATTTGCCGCCCGCGCGTTTTGCGTTCTGGCGGGTCGATTCTCCTGCGCGGCCGGGGAGCGCGGCCGCACCTCTCAGGCGCGTCAACGATACGCGCCGCCGCCGGCGTCCGACATGCGGACCCGGCGCCCACAGCTACAAAGCGATCAAGCAATGATGCAACGCGTGGAGCGTACGTTCGCCGGACGCAAGCTGGTCATCGAGACCGGCCGCATGGCGAAGCAGGCCGCCGGCTCGGCCCTGGTGCAGTTCGGCGAGACCATGGTGCTCGCCGCCGTCACGGTGAGCGACAGCCAGAGCCCGCTGCCGTTCTTCCCCCTCACGGTCGAGTACCGCGAGAAGACGTACGCCGCCGGCAAGATCCCGGGCGGCTTCATCAAGCGCGAAGGGCGCCCGCACGACAACGAGATCCTGTCGGCGCGCATCATCGACCGCTCGATCCGTCCGCTGTTCCCCGAGGGCTTCAAGAACGAGATCCAGGTCTTCGTCTACGTCATCTCCGCGGACCAGGAGAACGACGCCGACGTGCTGGCGCTGATCGCGACCTCGTTCGCGATCAACTCGTCGAAGATCCCGTTCAGCGGCCCGATCGCCGGCGTGCGCGTCGGCCGCGTGCAGGAGAACTGGATCCTCAACCCGACGTTCCAGCAGCTGCAGTACAGCGATCTGGAGCTCGTCGTCGCCGGCTCGCAGGACTCCATCGTGATGGTCGAGGGCGGCGCCCTCGAGGTCAGCGAGGAGGACGTCGTCGGCGCCCTGGGCATCGCGCACAACGGCATCCGCGAGCTCATCGCCGCGCAGGAGGAGCTGCTCGCCAAGATCGAGCGCCCCGCGAAGATGGCGTGGACGAAGGCCGAGGTCCCGGAGAACGTCGCGACGCGCGTGAAGGCGCTCGCCGAGGGCAAGATCCTCGAGGCGATCAACCAGGCGGACAAGCACACGCGCGTGCAGGCCGTCGAGGCCGTGAAGAAGGCCGTCAAGGAGCAGCTGCTGCCCGAGTTCCCGGACAACAGCAAGGACTTCGGCAGCATCCTCGGCGACATCGAGTACGACGCGCTGCGCGGCCAGGTGCTGAGCACCGGCCTCCGCGTCGACGGCCGCAAGCCGAACGAGGTCCGCGCGATCACGATCGACAACGGCGTGCTCCCGCGCGCGCACGGCTCGTCGCTCTTCACGCGCGGCCAGACGCAGGCGCTCGTCGCCGTGACGCTTGGCACCGCGAACGACGTGCAGCGCCTCGACTCGATCGACGAGCCGGGCGAGACGACGAAGTCGTTCATGCTGCACTACAACTTCCCGCCGTTCTCCACCGGCGAGGTGCGCCCGGTGCGCGGCACGAGCCGCCGCGAGATCGGCCACGGCAACCTGGCCGAGCGCGCGCTGCAGGGCGTGCTGCCGGCGTTCGAGGAGTTCCCGTACACGATCCGCATCGTGTCCGACATCCTCGAGTCGAACGGCTCGTCGTCGATGGCGTCGGTGTGCGGCGGCTCGCTCGCGCTGTACGACGCCGGCGTGCCGATGCAGGCCGCGGTCGCGGGCGTCGCGATGGGCCTGATCAAGGAGGGCGACAAGTACGCCATCCTGACGGACATCCTGGGCACCGAGGACCACCTCGGCGACATGGACTTCAAGGTCGCCGGCACGGAGCGCGGCATCACGTCCATCCAGATGGACATCAAGATCCAGGGGCTCGACCTCCGGATCATGACCGAGGCGCTCGCGCAGGCCAAGGAAGGCCGCCTGCACATCCTCGGCGAGATGGCGAAGTCGCTCGCCGCGCCGCGCACGGACCTGTCGCCGTACGCCCCGCGCATCGTCACGATCCAGATCAGCCCCGAGAAGATCGGCGACCTGATCGGCCCGAAGGGCAAGACGATCCGCGGCATCCAGGAGGAGACGAAGTCCGAGGTCACGGTCGACGACACGGGTCTCGTCACCATCGCCGCCGTCGGCGGCGAGGCGATGGAGCGCGCGCGCCAGATGGTCATGGCGATCACCGCCGAGCCGATCGTCGGCGAGGTGTACGAGGGCACGGTCAAGAGCACGACCGCGTTCGGCGCCTTCGTCGAGATCATGCCGGGCACCGAGGCGCTGCTCCACATCTCCGAGATGAAGCACGCGCGCGTCGAGAAGACCGAGGACGTGGTCAAGAAGGGCGACCGCGTGAAGGTCAAGCTCATCGACCGCGACGAGCGTGGCCGCCTGCGTCTGTCCAGGAAGGCGCTCGAGCCGACGCCCGAGGGCATGCCCGAGGCGGCCGAGGGCAACGGCACGGGCGAGGGCGGTGAGGGTGGCGGTGAGGGCGAGCGTCCGCGGCGCGAGCCGCGCGGCGACCGTCCGCCGCGCGCCGGCGCCGGTGCGGGCGACCGCCCGCGTCGTGGGGGGCGCGACCGCGAGTGACCACGTCGACGGTGAGTCCGGCCTCGGCGTTCGCCGAGGTCGGGCCGCGCCGCACGACGCTCGACAACGGACTGACCGTACTCTCGGAGCACATCCCGGGAGTACGGTCGGTCGCGTTCGGGGCGTTCGTGCTGGCCGGCTCCATCCACGAGCGGCGCGAGACGATGGGCGTCTCGCACCTGCTCGAGCACATGGTGTTCAAGGGCACGCCGACGCGCAGCGCCAAGCAGCTCTCGCTGGAGATCGAGACGCTCGGCGGGTCGCTCGACGCCTACACGACGCGCGAGTACACGTCGTACCAGGCGCGCGTCCTGGCCGAGCACCTGGACGTCGCGGCGGACGTGATCGGGGACCTCGTGTTCCGGCCGCTGCTGCGCGAGGAGGACCTGACGCTGGAGCGCAACGTCATCCTGGAGGAGATCGGGATGATGGAGGACACGCCGGACGATCTCGTGTTCGAGCTCCACAACGCCCTCATGTGGGGCGAGCATCCGTACGGCTACTCGATCCTCGGCACGCGCGAGACGGTGGGCGCGCTCGACACGGGTGCGCTGCGGGCGCTGCACGCGCGGTCGTACCATCCGGGGCGCGTGGTCGTGGCCGCATCGGGGCTGGTGGACCACGACGCGCTGGTCGACGCGCTCGTGCGCACCGGCTGGGGCGCGCTGACGCCGGGTGACGCGACGCCGCTGGCGACGCACGTCCCGACGCCGGCCGCGCCGGCCTACGTCCACCACGCGGACAAGGCGCTGACGCAGACGCACGTCGTCTTCGGCGCGCCGATGCCCAAGCATGCGGACCCGCGCCGCTACGCGCTGTCGCTGGTGAGCATGGTGCTGGGCGGCGGGATGAGCTCGCGCCTCTTCCAGCGCGTGCGGGAGGAGCTCGGGCTCGCGTACGCGGTGCACACCTTCCAGTCGTTCCACCACGACGTCGGCATGCAGGGCGTCTACGTGGCGTCGGCGCCGGAGACGGCGCGGAAGGCGGCGGACGCCATCCGCGGCGAGTTGGCGCGCCTGGTGGACGAGGGGCTGCCGGCCGACGAGCTGGCGGCCGCGAAGCGCCAGCTGAAGGGCCAGGTCACGCTGTCGATGGAGAGCGTGACGAACCGGATGTATCGCGCGGCGGGGCAGGTGCTCTACGACGAGCCGTTCCGGCCGCTCGACGAGGTGCTGGCGCGCATCGACGCGATCGACGAGGCGGAGGTGCTGGCCGTCTCGCGCGAGTTCTTCGCGCCGGAGATCCACACGGTCCTCAGCCTCGGCCCCAAGGCCGTGGGCTGAGGGCCCGGGGCGGGCCGGCTTTCGTCCGCCCCTCGTGCATTTGGGGCGCCCCCGACGCAGATTTCCGCGCGGCGCGCGCCCCGGAGTTCCAGCCCGCTCGCGCCCCGGCCGGGCCCGCGCGCTCGACGCGCGGCCCGCGCCCGCCTCCATCCCCTCTCGTCTGCCTCGCTGCCATGAAGATCGGCGTACCCAAAGAGATCAAGACCAACGAGAACCGCGTCGCGCTGGTCCCCGCGGGCGCGGAGGCGCTCGTCGCCGCCGGCCACACCGTCGTCGTCGAGACGGGCGCCGGCGATGGCAGCGGCTTCACGGATGCGGACTACACGGCCGTCGGCGCCCAGATCGCGCCCGACGCCGACGCGACGTGGGCCGCGGCCGAGATGATCCTGAAGGTCAAGGAGCCGATCGAGCCGGAGTGGAAGCGGATCCGGAAGGGGCAGACGCTCTTCACGTATTTCCACTTCGCGGCCGACGAGCGGCTGACGAAGGCCCACCTCGAGAGCGGCGCGACGTGCATCGCCTACGAGACGGTGGAGCTGCCGTCGCGCGAGCTGCCGCTGCTGACGCCCATGTCCGAGGTGGCCGGGCGCATGGCGGTGCAGGAGGGGGCGAAGTACCTGGAGAAGCTGTACGGGGGCCGCGGCGTGCTGCTGGGCGGCGTCCCGGGCGTGGCGCCCGCCAAGGTCGTGATCCTGGGCGGCGGCATCGTCGGCATCAACGCGGCCAAGATGGCCGCGGGCCTGGGCGCGAAGGTCGTCCTCCTGGACATCAACCTCGATCGCCTGCGCTACCTGTCGGACGTGATGCCGGCCAACGTCCAGCTGATCTACTCGAACCACCAGAACATCCGCGAGCAGATCTCGACGGCGGACCTGGTGGTCGGCGCGGTGCTGATCCCCGGCGCCAAGGCCCCGAAGCTGGTGCGGCGCGAGGACCTGAAGCTGATGCGCCCGGGCGCGGTGATCGTGGACGTGGCGGTCGACCAGGGCGGCTGCATCGAGACGATCAAGCCGACGACGCACGAGAACCCGACGTACACGATCGACGGCATCATCCACTACGGCGTGGCCAACATGCCGGGCGGCGTGCCGCGCACCTCGACGCTGGCGCTCACGAACGCCACGCTGCCGTACGTGCTCCAGCTGGCGAACAAGGGGTGGCGCCGGGCGCTGCGCGAGAACCCCGCGCTGCTCAAGGGCCTCAACGTGGTGGACGGCCGCGTGACCTACGCCGGCGTCGCCGAGGCGTTCGGGCTGGAGGCCGTGGACCCGGCCGAGGCGCTGGCCGAGCCGGCGCTGGTCTGAGCGTCCCGCGGCCTCGGGTCTGCAGGGGAATCGACGGGGGGCGCGGTGGTTGCCGCGCCCCCCGTCGCGCGTCGTGCTCCGGAGCGCGATCCCGGGCGTGGCGGCGGCCGCGAGCACGCGGCGTAGGTCACGTCGCGGTGCGGACTTTCGCTTGAAGCAGCCGGTGGCCGCGGCTAGGTTACGCGCGGCGGCCACCCCCCGTCCCAGCAGGGGCCGCACGCGTTCGCCGAACGGCCGCGTTGCCGGCCGTTCGGCCGTCCGTGCGTCGCGGTCCGACGCCTCGCAAGCCCACCGACCTCGTTGATGCGCTGGCCTTTCAAGAGAGCGGGTTCGCTGTTCCCCGCCAACGCGATCGCCGTCGATCTCGGCACCGCGAACACGCTGATCTACGTCAAGGGCGAGGGGATCGTCCTCAACGAGCCGTCCGTCGTCGCGATCGACCGCGAGACGAAGAAGATCCGGGGCGTCGGCCTCGAGGCCAAGCGCATGCTCGGCCGCACCCCGGAGAGCATCATCGCCGTGCGGCCGATGAAGGACGGCGTGATCGCCGACTTCGACGTCACGGAGAAGATGCTCCGCTACTTCCTGACGCTCGTCATCGACAAGCACGTCTTCAAGGTGAAGCCGCGCGTCATCGTGTGCGTGCCGTCGGGCATCACCGAGGTGGAGAAGCGCGCCGTGCGCGACTCCGCGATGGGCGCCGGCGCGAAGGAGGTCTTCATGGTCTCCGAGCCGATGGCCGCCGCGATCGGCGTCGGCCTGCCGGTCGAGAGCCCGACGGGCAACATGGTGATCGACATCGGCGGCGGCACGACCGAGATCGCCGTCATCGCGCTCGCCGGCATCGTCAGCGACACGTCGATCCGCACCGGCGGCGACGAGCTGGACATCGCGATCGTCCAGTTCATGCGCAAGAACTACAACCTGCTGATCGGCGAGCCGACGGCGGAGCAGATCAAGATCACGATCGGCTCGGCCTACCCGATCGGCGACGAGCGCGAGATGGAGGTGAAGGGCCGCGACCTCGTCTCGGGCATCCCGAAGACGGTGCGCGTGCACAGCAGCGAGATCCGCGAGGCGATCCAGGAGCCGGTGCAGCAGATCGTCGACGCCGTGCGCCGCGCACTCGAGATCACGCCGCCCGAGCTGGCCTCCGACATCGTCGACCGCGGCATCGTCATGACGGGCGGCGGGGCGCTGATCCGCGGGCTCGATCACATGCTGAGCCAGGAGACCGGCCTCCCCATCCACGTGGACGAGGATCCGCTGACGTGCGTCGTGCGCGGCACCGGCAAGATCCTCGACGACGAGGAGAAGTACTGGTCCGTCCTCACCACCTGAGCCAGCGAGGCCGGGCCGTGGCACGCGGCGCTCGCGCCAACAGCACCGTCGTCGACACGACGCTGCTGGGGATCTGCCTCCTCTCGTCGCTCGTCCTGGTGTTCCTCCCGGGGACGCTGCGCGACCGGGCGGCGGGCGCGCTGCGCCGGTCGGTCGTCTCGCCGCTGGCGGAGCTGCAGCGCCGCGCGGAGCTGAGCCGCGCGGCGTTCGTCAGCTACGACGCGCGCATGCTGGAGCGCGGCGGGACGGCCCGCGCCGTCGCCGAGGCGGAGTCGCTGCGCTCGGAGAACGAGCACCTGCGCAAGCTGCTCGGCCTCGCGCGCCGGCTGGGCTGGGGCTTCGTGACCGCCGAGGCCATCCCGAACCAGCTCACGGGGGAGCTGATCCAGACGCAGATCCTGCGCACCTTCATGGTGACCGCGGGCGGGCGCGCGGGCGTGCAGCCGTTCACGCCGGTCGTCACGGCGGAGGGGCTCGTGGGGATGGTGCAGGAGGTCGACCCGGCGATGAGCCTCGCGATCTCGTACCTGCACGAGGACTTCCGCGTCAGCGCGATGACCACGGACGCCTCGGCGTTCGGGATCGTGCAGCCGCACCTGGGCCGCGGCCCGGAGCGCGGCCTGCTGGAGCTGCGCGGCGTGCCGTTCCGCAGCCAGCTGAAGGCCGGCACGCTGCTGGTCAGCTCGGGGCTCGGCGCGACGTATCCGCGCGGCATCGCCATCGGCACCGTGCTGCGCGAGGTGCAGACGCCGGAGAAGTGGGCGCGCACCTACCTGCTGCAGCCCGTGGTGCCGCTGGCGTCCGTGGGCCCGGTGCTGCTGCTGACCAAGCCGCGCGCCAACGCGGGCGTCGACAGCGTGTGGACCACGGTGCAGGCGTCCGACTCCGCGGCGCGCGCCGCCGCGGCCGCCGGCGACTCCATCGTGCGCGCGACGCTGCTGCGCGAGGCGGCCGCCCGCCGCGCCGCCTTCGACACGACCGCGCCCGCCGACTCGGCCCGCCCGGACTCGCTGCGGACGGACAGCGCCGCTGCGTCCGCTCCGGCCGCGCCGCCGGCCACCGCGCCCGCGACGCCGCCCGTCACGCGCCCGA
>CBHYLO010000030.1:0-16710 GCA_966128675.1 uncultured bacterium
CGCGCCGGCACCGCCGCCGCCGGCCGCGCGACCTCGCCGAGCACCGGGGCCACCGCGCGGTACCCGACGGGCGGGTCGCCCACCGTCACCGCGCCGTCCACCTCGACGCGCGCGGCGACGTCCGCGGCGCTCGTGGCACGCGACTCCTCGGGCGTCGCGGCGCCGCCGCCGATCGTGAACACGTCGCCGGCGCGCGGCGCGCGCAGCCACCACGGACGCGTCGCATCGGTGGGCGTGATGGTGCCGGTGCGCGACTCGGCGGCGCCGGGCGCGACGACCACGCCGTCGGTGCCCGCCAGCAGGTCCGGCGCGCGCGCCACGCCCTCGAGCTGCAGGCCGCGCACGCGCACCGGGCGCGGGCCGCGGTTGTAGACGGTGACGGTCACGCGCGCCGGCTGGCCGAGCACGAGGTGCTCGCGCGCGACCGTCGCGTCGACCTCGATGCCGGCGGCCAGCGCCACCGCGTGGCGCAGGCGCTGGCGCGTGGTGCGCCACGCCCCCGCGAGGTCCGCTGCCGTCGCCGAGCCGCCACCGTCGCACGGGCTCGCGCACGCCGTCTCCAGCAGCCGCTCGGCGCGCGCCAGCGACGGCAGCAGCGCCTCCGGATGCCGCACGTCGAGCGCCGCGCGCGCCGCCGCGACCGCCGCCGGCAGCGAGTCCAGCGCGGCGCGGCGCGCGGGCGGCGCGACCGCGGCGCGGAAGCGCGTCCACGACGTGTCCATGCCCAGGAAGAGCGGCGCCTCGCCGCCCGTCGCGACCGCGCCGCTCCCGCCGTCGCGCGACGCCTCCAGCTTCAGCGACACGGTCCACGCGCCCTTCCGCTGCTGGCCGCCCTGGCCCTGCGACTTGTGCTGGTCGCGGCTGACGACCGCGAGCTCCGCGTACGAGCGGCCCATCAGCGGATCGAACGCGCCGGCGTCGTAGCGGTGCGTCGCGCCCTCGTGGTTGCGGTAGCTGGTGTTGCGATAGAAGGCCTGCGGCGCCCACGCGGGCCCGAAGCCGCGCGCCGGGAAGCGCACCGTGTCGGCCGCCGCGTCGTACGCCTCGCGCGCGAGGATGCCGCTCGCCTGGTGATGCCCGTGCCCGTCCGCCGGCGTGCCGCTGAAGATCGCGATCATCACGTGCGGCCGCGTCGCGCGCACCACGCGCACGACGTCGCCCAGCACGGAGTCCTTCGGCCAGTGGCGGAAGGTCTCCTCGGCGCTCTTGGAGAAGCCGAAGTCGAACGCGCGCGCGAAGAACTGCCGCCCGCCGTCCAGCCGCCGCGCGGCCAGCAGCTCCTCGGTGCGGATCGCGCCCAGCGCCTCCCCCAGCTCGTTGCCGATCAGGTTCTGGCCGCCGTCGCCGCGCGTCAGCGAGAGGTACGACGTCTCGACGTGGCGCGCGCGCGCGAGCCAGGTGATGAGGCGCGTGTCCTCGTCGTCGGGATGCGCGCCGACGATGAGCGCGCGCGTCGTGACGCCGAGGCCCGCGACGGCGCCGGCGACGGCGGCGGCGCCGCGCTCCTGTGCCCCCACGGCCGACAGCGGGAGGGCGAGGACGAGCGCGAGCCGGCGGACGGACGATGCGAAGTGCATGAGGTGCTGGTAGTGCGGAGGACGGTGAAGCGGAGAACGATACGGCGGAGCACGATGAAGCGTGAAACGATGGGGCGGACCCTTCGAGCTTGAAGCGTCAAGCCAAAGGGTCCGCCGTCTCGTCTCACGCCCTTCCGTCTTCCGCCTCATCGCCCTCCGCCGGGCCGTCCTCCGCCGTATCAGGCGCGTGCCTTCTGCTTGGACGGCTCGGTGATCGCCAGCGCCTCGGCCACGATCCGCGCCTGCTCCGCCTTGTGCGCCGCCTCGAAGCCCTCGGCGGGGCTCGCGCGCTCCGGCCGGCCGACGTAGCCGAGCGACGCCGACGCGGGCAGGATCGCGCGCAGGCGCGGCGCGACGAAGGTCCACGCGCCCATGTTCTGCGGCTCCTCCTGCGCCCACACGACGTCGGTCGCCTTGCCGTAGCGCTCGAACACCGCGCGCAGCGCGTCGACCGGGAACGGGTACAGCTGGTCGACGCGCACCACCGCGACCGAGTCGGGCACCGGCTGCGCGGTCATGTCGTACCACATCTTCGCCGTGCACAGCACCACGCGGCGCACGCGCTCCGGCGCCGCGGCGGCGAGGTCCACCACCGGCTGCCACGCGCCCTCCGCCAGCTCGCTCAGGCGGCTCGCCGCGGCGGGCAGGCGCAGGAGCGACTTGGGCTGCATCAGCACCAGCGGGCGGCGCGGCTGCCGCTTCGCCTGCAGGCGCAGGATGTGGAAGTACTGCGCCGGCGTGCCCGGGTAGGCGACCGTCATGTTCCCCTCGGCGCACAGCTGCAGGAAGCGCTCGAGGCGCGCCGACGAGTGCTCCGGCCCCCCGCCCTCGTAGCCGTGCGGCAGCAGGAGCACGAGCCCCGAGTCCTGCGACCACTTGGCGCGGTCGGCGACGAGGAACTGGTCGATGATGACCTGCGCCACGTTCACGAAGTCGCCGTACTGCGCCTCCCACAGCGCCAGCGTGTCCGGCGCCGCGACCGAGAAGCCGTAGTCGAAGCCCATCACCGCGGTCTCGGTGAGCGGGCTGTTGTAGACCTCGAACGCCGCGCCGCGCTCGCGCAGGCTGGCGAGCGGCGTGTGCCTGTTGCCCGTGTTCGGGTCGTGCAGCACCGCGTTGCGGTGGCCGAACGTGCCGCGCTCCGCGTCCTGCCCCGTGAGGCGCACGCCCGTGCCCTCGGTCACCAGCGACGCGAACGCCAGCGCCTCGGCCTGCCCCCACTCGATCCCGCCCTTGTCGCCGAGCGTCTCCGCGCGGCGGGCGAGGATCTTGGCGAGGCGCGGATGCGGCGTGAAGCCCTCGGGATACGTCAGCAGCTCGGTGTTGAGCGCCGTCAGCCGGTCGGCCGGCACCGCGGTGACGACCGGCGCCGGCGGCGCGGCGGGCGCGCCCTCGGGCGAGTCGTCGTGCGCGGCGGTCGCCTGCTGCTTCGTGCGCTGGTGCGCCGCCTCGAACACGGCGCGCACCTCGCGGTCCACCGCCTCCACGTCGTCGCCCGTCAGCAGCCCCTCGGCCACGAGGCGGTTGCCCCACACCTGGCGCGGCGTCGGGTGCTTGCGGATCACGTCGTACAGCTTGGGCTGCGTGAACGCCGGCTCGTCGGTCTCGTTGTGGCCCCAGCGGCGGTAGCCCACGAGGTCGATCAGCACGTCCTTGCGGAACGCGTCGCGGAACGCGATCGCGACGCGCACGGCGATCAGGCACGCCTCCGCGTCGTCCGCGTTGACGTGCAGCACCGGGATGTCGAAGCCCTTCGCCAGGTCGCTGGCGTAGTGCGTCGAGCGCGAGTCGATGGGATCGGTGGTGAAGCCGACCTGGTTGTTGGCGATCAGGTGCAGCGTGCCGCCCACGCGGTAGCCCGCGAGGCGCGACATGTTCAGCGTCTCCGCCACCACGCCCTCGCCGATGAACGCCGCGTCGCCGTGCACGGCGATCGGCAGCACCAGGCGCTCGTCGCGCTCCCACGGCGTCTCGGGCAGCCGCTGCGCCGCGCGCGCCACGCCGTCGATCAGGCACCCCACGAACTCGAGGTGGCTCGGGTTGGGCACGAGCAGCAGCGCCACGTCCTGGCCGTCGACGGCGCGCGTGCCGCGATAGCCCATGTGGTACTTCACGTCGCCCGTCTCGCTCTCGCTCGCGGCGTCCGGGTGGCGCCCCTCGAACTCCCCGAACAGCGTCTCGTACGGCTTGCCCATGACGTGCGTCAGCACGTTGAGGCGGCCGCGGTGCGCCATCCCGATCACGACCTCGCGCGCGCCGCGGCGGGCGCCCTGCGCGATCGCCTCGTCGAGCATCGGCACCAGCGCGTCGGTCCCCTCGATCGAGAAGCGCTTCTTCCCCTGGTACGCGAAGCCGAGGAAGCGCTCCAGCCCGTCGACCTCGGTGAGGCGGCGCAGCACGGCCTTGCGCTCGTCGCCCGTCAGCGGCGCCGTCAGCTCCTCGGCGCGCAGCATGCGGCGGAACCACTCGCGCTCCGCGTCGGCGGCGAGGTGCGAGTACTCCAGCGCGAGCGCCTTCGAGTAGCGCGTGCGCAGCATGCCGACGACGTCGGCCGCGGTCGCGAACCGCCCGTCGTCGAACCCGAGCGCGGCCGCGGGCACGAGCGCCAGGTCGGCCTCGGTGATCCCGTAGTACTCGGGCGTCAGCTCGCGCGCACCCAGCGGCGCGGAGCCGAGCGGGTCGAGCTGCACGGCCAGGTGCCCGTGCTCGCGGATCCCCTGCACGAGCGCCGCGGCCGCGGCGGCCTTGCGCAGCAGGTCGGGATCGGCCGCGCCGGCGCCGGCGGTCCCCGTCGCGCGCGCGCCGCCGACGCCGCCGGCCAGCGCCTCCGCGGTCTGGAAGTACTGGCGCCAGGACTCGTCCACCGACGCCGGATCGCGACGGTACGCCTCGAAGGCCTCGGCGATGTAGGCGTCGTTGAAGACGCTCGTGATGGCGGGAGAGGTCATGCCCCCAAAATAACGAGAGGGGCGGAGGACGACACGGCGGACGACGGATCGGCGGAGGACGATGCGGCGTGAGACGAGAAGGCGGACCCTCCTGGCTCGTCGCTTCGAGCCGAAAGGTCCGCCCCACCGTTTCACGCCCCACCGTCCTCCGCTCCATCGTCCTTCGCCGTCTCGTCCTCCGCCGTCAGGTGCCGGTTGGGAGCACGAGCGTGAACGTCGACCCCTTCCCCGGCTCCGACACCACGGTGATCTCCCCGCCCAGCAGCTGCGCCAGCCGCTGCGAGATGTGGAGGCCGAGGCCCGTGCCGCCGTAGCGGCGCGTCAGGCCCGTGTCGAGCTGGCTGAACGCCCGGAACAGGCGCGGCCTGTCGGCGTCGGCGATGCCCACGCCCGTGTCCGCGACCGCGAGCCGCACGTGGCCGTCGTCCGCGCACACCGTCAGCGACACGCGCCCGCGGTCGGTGAACTTCACCGCGTTGGCGCCCAGGTTCACCAGGATCTGCCGCACCTTGTCCGGGTCCGTCGTCAGCGGCGGCGGGAGGGGCGGCACCTCGACGCGGAACTCCAGCCCCTTCTGCTGGGCCAGCGGCTCCACGACCGCCACCACCGACTGCACCACCTCGGCGACGTCCACGGGGACGCACCGCACCAGCTCGCGCCCCGCCTCCAGGCTCGAGAAGGTGAGGATCTCCTCGATCATCGCCGTCAGCTGGTGCGTCACGCCGCGCATGCGCTCCACGACGTCGTGCTGGTCGCTGGTCAGCGGCCCCAGGATCTCGTCGGCCAGCAGCTCGCCGTAGCCGGTGAGCGCCGTCAGCGGCGTGCGCAGCTCGTGGCTCACCGTCGCCAGGAAGCTGCTCGACGTGCGGCTGGCGGCGTGCGCGGCCTCCACCAGCCGCGCCTTCCAGAGCGCCAGCGACGCGTGGTCCGCCACCACCCGCAGCAGCTCCTCGTCGTGCTTCCCGAACGCCGGCGCGCCGGCCGCGCGCGAGATCGCGAGCACGCCCAGCAGCTCCCCGTGCGCGGCCAGCGGCGCCAGCAGGATCGCCCCCACCGCCTGCCCGTCCGACAGCCAGCCGCAGAAGGCGGAGTCGCCGGCCTCGGACGCCTGGACGGCGAGCAGGCTCACCTCGCCGCGCGCGCGGAACGCCTCCAGCAGGCGGCCCGTGAGCGTGCCCTCGAGCGGGAAGGTGTGATCGAGCACGTCGGGCGGGTGGCCCAGGCTGGCGATGAACCGCCCCTCCGTCTCGCCGATCTCCGCGACCGTCGCGCCCTGGGCGTGGCAGAGCGCCATCGCCGCCTCGCACAGCGCCACCAGCAGGGGCCCCGCGTCGGCCACGGCGGCCATCGCGCGGGCCAGCTCGCGCAGCCGCTCGTTCTCCTCGCTGCGGGCGGCCAGCTCGCGCTGCTGCCGCTCGCGGCGGCCGACCTCGGTGAAGAGCACGACGATCCCGCCCGCGCCGGCGCCCGACGGGTCGTCCACGGGGTAGCTGCGCGCGTCGAACAGCCCCGCCGTCGGGCCGCCGATACGCTTTGGCAGCGGCACCGACCGGAGCTGCATCTGCGTGCGCTTCTCCATCGTCGTGCGCCACGCCCCGTCCACCGGGGAGCCGACGAGCGTCGGGAAGACGTCCCACACCGGGCGCCCCACCATCTCCGTGCGCCGCGTGCCCGTGATGCGCTCGGCCGCGGCGTTGACGTAGGTCAGGCGCCACGCGGCGTCGAGGACGAACAGCCCTTCGCCGATGCTCTCCAGCAGCCAGTCCGACGCGGCGTGCAGGGGCGGCGGCGTGCCCGGCTCGGCGAGCGCGGCCGTGGACGGGGCGGCCGGGGGGCCGTCCGCGTCGTGTGACCTCGCGATCTGGTCGAAGCTCGTCACGATCCTACGTTACGCCGGGCGCGGGTGGGACGTTGCTGCGTGGAAGTGCCCCACGGCGGCGGGGACGTGTCGGTCGCCCCGGGGACCGAACCCCGCGGCGGACGGCAGGTTCCGCACGGGCGCGGACGCGGGCGAAGACCGGCGGGCGCCGCGCGCGATGCGGCGCCGCGCGCTACTCGGCGACGCGCGGCGCACGGGCGGGCAGCTGCAGGCGGAAGGTACTGCCGTGGCCCGGCTGCGACTCGGCGGTCAGCTGGCCGCCCAGCAGCTCGGCCAGGCGCTTCGAGATCGGCAGGCCGAGGCCCGTGCCCGTGGGCTGGCCCGTGTTGCCGCTGTGCGCGAGCTGCACGAACTCGTCGAAGATGCGCGGCAGGTCGTCGGCGGCGATGCCGGGCCCGTGGTCGCGGACCGCGAGCTCCAGCCCGCCGTCCTCCTGCGGGTGGCTGGTGACCGCGATCGGCTTGCCGGCGCCGAACTTGATCGCGTTCGACAGCAGGTTGAGCAGGATCTGCCGCACGCGCCGCGGGTCCGTGTCGAGCGTGACCCGGTCGGCGTCGTGCAGCAGCGTCAGCTCGCTCCCGTGCTCGTCGGCCATCGGGCGCACGGTGACGAACAGGTCCTCGATCAGCGCCGGAAACGACGTCGGCTGCACCGAGAGCTCGAACTTCCCCGCCTCGATCTTGGACAGGTCGAGCACGTCGTTCACCAGCTCCAGCAGGTGGCGCGCGGCGTGGTGCGTGCGCGCGATGCCGTGCTGCTGCTGATCGGAGAGCGGCCCGTAGATCCCGTCGAGCAGCAGCGTGTTGTAGCCGATGATGGCGTTGATCGGCGTGCGCAGCTCGTGGCTCATCGACGCGTAGAAGCGGCTGCGCGACGCCATCGCGCGCTCCAGCGCCGCCTGCCGCGCCTGCAGCTCCTCGTTGAGCCCCTGCAGCTCCGCGTTCAGCGATTCCAGCTCCGCCGCCGTGCGCGCCTCCTGCTCCAGCAGGCGCGCGCGCATCGTCAGCTCCAGCTCGCGCCGCTCGCTCTCGCGCAGCGCCTGCTCCTGCCGCCGCAGCTGCTCGCGCTTGTGGTGCATCTCGACGAACACCGAGACCTTGGAGCGCAGGACCTCGGGGTTGAACGGCTTGAACAGGTAGTCGACCGCGCCGACCTCGTAGCCGCGGAAGACGTACGCGTCCTCCTTGTTGATCGCGGTCAGGAAGATGATCGGGATCGCGCGCGAGCGCTCGCGGGCCTTGATCAGCTCCGCGGCCTCGAAGCCGTTCATCCCCGGCATCTGCACGTCGAGCAGGATGAGCGCGAAGTCCTGCACCAGCAGCCGGCGCAGCGCCTCCTCGCCCGAGGTCGCGCGCACCAGGTGCTGGCCCAGCGGCTCGAGGATCGCCTCCAGCGCCAGCAGGTTCTCCGGCCGGTCGTCGACCAGCAGGATGCTCACCGGCTCGGGCGACTCCCCCGCGTGCGGGTCGAGCAGCGGGCCCCACTCGGCCGTCGTGGCGAGCGACGCCGCGGCGGCGGGCGTGGGAGACGCCGGCGGGGACGCCGCGGGGGGCGCGACGGGGGAAGCCGCGGGCGCCGCCGGCGCGGGCGCCGCCGGCGGGGCGTGGGGCGGCAGGTCCACCTCGACGTCCGGGTCGACGTGCCGGCTCACCGCGCCTCCCACCGCGCGCGCGCCCGCTCGCTCGCCGGCGCCGTCGCCAGCGCGGCGATCCGCGCGGCGATCTCGGGCAGCGGCGCGACGCCCCACCGGTCGCGCGGGGCGCCCGCGAGCGCCCGCAGGCCGGCCTCGGGCATCGTCCGCACCTCGGCGGTCGCGGGATCCTGGACGATCGCGCGCCCCCCCTTGTCGACGATGTGGCGCAGCCCGCGGGCCCCGTCGTCGTTGGCGCCGGTCAGGAGGACGCCGATGGCGGCCGCGCCGCCGCTGTCGGCGGCGCTGGCCAGGGCCACGTCGATGGACGGGCGGCTGTAGCGCACGGCGGCGTCCATCGAGAGCGAGAAGTGGTCGTCGTCCACCAGCAGATGATAGTCGGGCGGCGCCACGTAGACGTGCCCCGCGAGGATCGGCTCCTTGTCCTCGACGTCCCGGACCTGGAGCGTCGTGACGCCCTGCAGCAGCCCCACCAGCAGGCCGTCGCTCTCCTTCGCCCGGTGCTGGACGATGGCCACGGGGGTGTCGAAGTCCCGCGGGAGCGCGGCCAGAATGGTACTCACGGCGTGCAGCCCGCCCCAGGAGGCGCCGATGACGACCAGCGGCCGCGCCCCCGGCCCCGACTCGGCCGCCGGGGGCCGCGGGCCCCCCCTCGCCCCCCCCCCCGCCCCCCCCGCGGCCGCCGCCGCCGGCGCCCCCCCCGTCGCCCGCCCCCGGTCCACGTCACCGCACCTTGCGGTAGACCTTCTCGGCCGGCGCCAGCGGCTCGAAGCACTCCTCGAAGGCCGAGAAGCGCAGCGTCTCCTTCCCGCCCAGCGCCAGCACCCCGAACTTGGCCAGGCTGTCGTAGAAGAGCCGGTGGACGCGCGTCTGCAGCGACTTGTCGAAGTAGATGAGCACGTTCCGGCAGAGGATCGCGTTGAACTCGCTGAACGAGCGGTCGGTGACGAGGTTGTGCTGCGCGAAGACGACGTTCCGCAGCAGCGCCGGGTCGAACAGCGCCCCGTCGTAGCCGGCCGTGTAGTACTCCGAGAACGAGCGCCGCCCCCCGGCCCGGATGTAGTTGTCCGTGTACTCCTGCATCCGCTCGAGCGGGAAGATCCCCGCCCGCGCCTGGCGCAGCACCCGCTCGTTCATGTCGGTGGCGTAGACGCGGGCCCGGTCGTAGAGCCCCTCCTCCTCCAGGAGGATCGCCATCGAGAACACCTCCTCCCCCGTCGAGCACCCTGCGTGCCAGATGCGGAAGAAGGGATACGTGCGCAGCACCGGCACCACCTTCTCCCGGAAGACGAGGAAGAAGTTCGGGTCCCGGAACATCGCCGTCACGTTGACCGACAGGTCGTCGAGCAGCCGGTTCAGCACCTCCGGGTCGTGCAGCACCGCCGCCTGCAGGTCGCTCACCGTCTCCAGCCGCTCCGCCTGGATCCGCTTCCACGCCCGCCGCCGCAGCGACGCGTACGCGTAGCCGCGGAAGTCGAACCCGTAGTGCCGGTAGACGGCTTCCAGCAGCAGCTCGATCTCGAGCCGCTCCAGGGCGGGGTCGTAGGTGGTGGGGGCGGAGGGCAGGGTCATGAACTGCGCGATACGGCGGAGAACGGTGGGGCGGACAGCGGAGCCGCGGCGCACGGAACGGCGTGCGACGGAACGGCGGAGAACGCAACGACAGGGCCGCCGGCACGCCCCACCGGCTCACGCTCCATCGTCGTCCGCCCCATCGTCCGCCGCGGTTCCGTCCTCCGCCCCATCGTGCTCACCGGTACAGCCAGACGCGCAGCAGCGACAGCAGCTGCTCCTGGTCCACCGGCTTCGTGATGTAGTCGCTGGCGCCCGCCGCGATGCACTTCTCGCGGTCGCCCTTCATCGCCTTCGCCGTCAGCGCGATGATCGGCAGCGAGCGGAACTCCCCCTGCTGGCGGATCGCCCGCGTCGTCTCGTACCCGTCCATCTCGGGCATCATCACGTCCATCAGCACCAGGTCGACCTCCTGCGGGTGCTGCTCCAGCCACGCCAGCGCGTCCTTCCCGTTCTCGGCGAACGACACCTCGACGCCGTGCTCCTCCAGCATGCTGGTGAGCGAGAAGATGTTGCGCACGTCGTCGTCGACCACGAGCACGCGCTTGCCGTGGAACACCGCGTCCGCCGTGTGCAGCCGCTCCAGCATGCGGCGCTTCTGCTCCGGCAGGTTCGCCTCCACCCGGTGGAGGAAGAGCGCCGTCTCGTCGAGCAGCCGCTCCGGGCTCTTCACGTCCTTGACGATGATCGTCTCGGCGTACTTGCGGAGGCGCGTCTCCTCGGCCGGCGAGAGCGCCTTCCCCGTGTACACGATGATCGGCAGGTCGTGCCGCGACGCGTCGCCCTTCACCTTCTCCAGCAGCTCGAACCCGTTCATCTCCGCGAGGCCGAGGTCGAGCACCATGCAGTCGTACTGCGTGCGGCCCAGCTCATCGAGCGCCGCCTCGGCGCTGTCGACGGCCGTGATCTCGACGTCCTCGTGGCCGATGAGCGCCACGATCGCCTCGCGCTGCGCCGCGTCGTCCTCGACCACCAGCAGCCGCTTCACCCGCGCGTCCAGGAAGCGCGAGATGCGCCCGAACGCGTCGTCCAGCGCCTCCTTCGACACCGGCTTCTCGAGGTAGGCGATCGCGCCCGCCTTGAGGCCCTCGTGCCGCCGCTCCACGCCGCTGATGATGTGAACCGGGATGTGGCGCGTGTCGGGGTGCTTCTTCAGCCGCTCCAGCACCGCGAAGCCGTCCACGCCCGGCATGTCGATGTCGAGCGTGATCGCGTCCGGCTGGTACTGGTGCGCCAGGTCCACGCCCGTGCGGCCGTCGAGCGCGACCAGCCCCTTGAAGCCCTTCTCGCGCGCCATCTCGAGCAGGACCTTCGCGAAGCTCATGTCGTTCTCCACCACCAGCACCACCGTGTCCCCCTCCTGCACCGCGTCGCGGTCGTCCTCGGCGGGGTTGGGCAGGTCGGTGGTGAGCGGCGCGCGGCGGTCGTCGTCGTCCTCGCCCTCCTCGCGCTCCGGCGCCAGCGTCGCCGTCCCCGAGAGCGCGTCGTCGTCGTCGCTCATCCCGCGCCAGCCGAAGTCCTCGCCGGCCGACGCCTCGACGCTACCGCTCCCGCCGCTCCCGCCGGCGCCGCCGCTGCCGCCGGCGCCACCGCTCAGGCGGCGACGCGCCAGCGCGCGCGCGCCGGGCGACTCGAGCTTCGGCGGCAGGCCGCCCGTCGGGCCGCCGCGCACCGGCGTCGGCCGCCGGCCGCCCGCGGCGTTCTGCTCCGCGTCCGGATCGACGTAGGTCGCCGGCAGGAACAGGGTGAACGTGCTCCCCTGGCCCGGCACGCTCTCGACGCGGATCTCGCCGCCCAGCAGGCGCGCGATCTCGCGGCTGATCGACAGGCCCAGGCCCGTGCCGCCGTACTTGCGGCTGGTCGTGCCGTCGGCCTGCTGGAACGCCTCGAAGATCAGCTGCTGCTTGTCCTTCGCGATGCCGATGCCCGTGTCCGCGACCGCGAACGCCAGCACCGTCTCCGCGCGGTCGAGGATGCGGTTGGCGAAGCGGCGGCCCGTCTCGGCGCGCCGCACCGTGAGCGTGACCGCGCCGTGCTCGGTGAACTTGAACGCGTTCGACAGCAGGTTCTTGAGCACCTGGTTGAGCCGCTGCCCGTCGGTGACGAGCGAGTCCGGCGTCCCCGGCAGCATCTCGACCTTGAACTCGAGCCCCTTCGACTCCGCCACCGGGCGGAAGGTGCGCTCCGCGAACTCGCGCACCGAGTCGATGCGCACGTCGGCCGTGACGACCTCCATCTTCCCCGCCTCGACCTTCGACAGGTCGAGCACGTCGTTGATGAGGTTCAGCAGGTCCGAGCCGGAGCCGAGGATGGTGCGCGCGAACTCGACCTGCTTCGGGTTGAGGTTCCCTTCCTTGTTCTCGGCCAGCAGGCGGGCGAGGATCAGCAGCGAGTTGAGCGGCGTGCGCAGCTCGTGGCTCATGTTCGCCAGGAACTCGCTCTTGTACTTGGAGCTGAGCGCCAGCTGCGACGCCTTCTCCTCCAGCGCCTGCCGCGCCGCCTCGACCTCGTTGTTCTTCTGCTCGACCTTCTTGTTCTGCTCCGCGAGCAGCGCGGCCTTCTCCTCCAGCTCCTCGTTGACCTGCTGCAGCTCCTCCTGCTGGTCGCGCAGCAGCTCCTCGGACGCGCGCAGCGACTTGGCCTGCGCCTCCAGCTCGGAGTTGGACTTCTTCAGCTCGTCCTGCTGGCGCCGCAGCTCCTCGGACTGGCTCTGCAGCTCGTGCGTGAGCTGCTGCGACTGCTGGAGCAGCTCCTCCGTGCGCATGTTCGCCTGGATCATGTTCAGCACGACGCCGATCGACTCCTGCAGCTGGTCGAGGAACGTCTGGTGGATCGTGCTGAAGGGGAGGAAGCTCCCCAGCTCGACGACGGCCTTCACGTCGCCCTCGAACAGGATCGGCAGGACGATGATGTTGCGCGGCGGCGCCTCGCCCAGCCCCGACGTGATCGTGATGTAGTCGTCGGGGACGTTCGTCAGCAGGATCGGCTTCTTCTCCAGCGCGCTCTGGCCGACCAGGCCCTCGCCCAGGTGCCACACGTTGCCCAGGTGCTTGCGCGCCTTGAAGGCGTAGCTGGCGATCAGGCGCAGCGCGCTCGCGCCGTCCTCCTGCTCGACGATGTAGAACGCGCCCGTGCGCGCCTGCACCAGCGGCGTGAGCTCGTTCATCACGAGGCGCGCGACCGCGTCGAGGTCCTTCTGGCCCTGCATGAGGCGGCTGAAGCGCGCGAGGTTGGTCTTGAGCCAGTCCTGCTCCTCGTTGCGCTCGGTCGTCTCCTTCAGGTTGGCGATCATCTGGTTGATGTTCTTCTTCAGCTCATCAACCTCGCCGACGGCGGGCACGGTGACCATCCGCGACAGGTCGCCGCGCGTCACGGCGGTCGCGACCTCCGCGATGGCGCGCACCTGCACGGTGAGCGAGCTCGCCATGGCGTTCACGTTGTCGGTGAGCGCCTTCCACGTGCCCGCGACGTCCGGCACGACGGCCTGGCCACCGAGCTTGCCCTCCGTGCCCACCTCCTTCGCGACGCGCGTCACCTCGTCGGCGAAGACGCGGAGCCGGTCCACCATGTCGTTGATGGTGTCCTTCAGCTCGAGCACCTCGCCGCGCGCCTCGACGGTGATCTTCTGACTCAGGTCGCCGTTGGCGACGGCGATCGTGACGTCCTTGATGTTGCGGACCTGGCCCGTGAGGTTCTGGGCCATCGTGTTCACGTTGTCGGTCAGGTCGCGCCACACGCCGGCGGCGCCGATCACCTTCGCCTGGCCGCCCAGCTTGCCCTCGGTGCCCACCTCGCGCGCCACGCGGGTCACCTCGCCCGCGAAGGCGTTGAGCTGGTCCACCATCGTGTTGATCACGTCCTTGATCTGCAGGATCTCGCCGCGCACGTCGGCGGTGATCTTGCGCGTCAGGTCGCCGCGCGCGATGGCGGTGGCGACGCCCGACACGTCGCGCAGCTGCACCGTCAGGTTGCCGGCCAGCTGGTTCACGTTGTCGGTCAGCTCCTTCCACGTGCCGGCCACGCCCTGCACCTGCGCCTGGCCGCCCAGCCGGCCTTCCGTACCCACCTCCTTCGCGACGCGCGTGACCTCGTCGGCGAAGGTGCGCAGCCGGTCCACCATCTGGTTGATGGTGGTCTTCAGCTCCTGCATCTCACCGCGCGCCTCCACGGTGATCTTCTGCGTCAGGTCGCCGTTGGCGACGGCCGTCGTGACGTAGGCGATGTTGCGCACCTGGTTCGTCAGGTTGCTCGCCATCGCGTTCACGTTGTCGGTCAGGTCCTTCCAGGTGCCGCTGACGCCCTCGACCTTCGCCTGGCCGCCCAGCACGCCCTCCGTACCCACCTCCTTGGCGACTCGCGTCACCTCGGCCGAGAAGGCGGAGAGCTGATCGACCATGACGTTGATCGTGTTCTTCAGCTCGAGCACCTCGCCCTTCACGTCCACGGTGATCTTCTTGGAGAGATCACCGCGCGCCACGGCCGTCGTCACCTCGGCGATGTTTCGCACCTGCGCCGTGAGCGAGCCGGCCATGAAGTTCACCGTGTCGGTGAGGTCCTTCCACGTGCCGGCCACGCCCTGCACGTTGGCCTGACCACCCAGCCGACCCTCGCTGCCCACCTCGCGCGCCACGCGCGTCACCTCGGCGGCGAAGGAGTTGAGCTGGTCGACCATCGTGTTGATGACCTCCTTGATCTGGAGCACCTCGCCGCGCGCCTCGACCGTGATCTTGCGCGACAGGTCGCCCTGCTGAATCGCGCTCGCCACGCCGGACACGTCGCGCAGCTGCACCGTCAGGTTGCCGGCCAGCTGGTTCACGTTGTCGGTGAGGTCCTTCCAGGTGCCGGCGACGCCGGGCACGCTCGCCTGGCCGCCCAGGCGCCCTTCCGTGCCCACCTCGCGGGCCACGCGCGTCACCTCGCTGGCGAAGGCGTTCAGCTGGTCCACCATCGTGTTGACGGTGTTCTTCAGCTCCAGCACCTCGCCGCGCACGTCCACCGTGATCTTGCGCGACAGGTCGCCGCGGGCCACGGCCGTGGTCACCTCGGCGATGTTGCGCACCTGCGTGGTGAGCGACGTCGCCATGAAGTTCACGGAGTCCGTCAGGTCCTTCCACGTGCCCGCGACGCCGGGGACGCTCGCCTGGCCGCCGAGCACGCCCTCCGTGCCCACCTCGCGCGCCACGCGCGTCACCTCGCTCGAGAAGCCGTTGAGCTGGTCCACCATCCGGTTGATGGTGTTCTTCAGCTCGAGCACCTCGCCGCGCACCTCCACCGTGATCTTCTGACTCAGGTCGCCGTTGGCGACGGCCGTCGTCACGAGGGCGATGTTTCGCACCTGGTTCGTCAGGTTGCTCGCCATCGCGTTCACGTTGTCGGTCAGGTCGCGCCACGTGCCGGCCACGCCGGGCACCTGCGCCTGCCCGCCCAGGCGTCCCTCCGTGCCCACCTCGCGGGCCACGCGGGTCACCTCGTCGGCGAACGTGCGGAGCTGGTCCACCATCGTGTTGATGGTCTCCTTGAGCTCGAGCACCTCGCCCTTCACGTCCACCGTGATCTTCTTCGACAGGTCGCCGCCGGCGACGGCCTTCGTGACCTCGGCGATGTTGCGCACCTGCGTCGTGAGCGACGAGGCCATCGCGTTCACGCTGTCGGTGAGGTCCTTCCACGTGCCGGCGACGCCGGGCACGTTGGCCTGACCGCCCAGTCGTCCTTCGGTGCCCACCTCTCGCGCGACGCGCGTCACCTCGGACGCGAAGGCGCGGAGCTGGTCCACCATCTTGTTCACCGTCGTGCCGATGCGCAGGAACTCGCCCTGCACGCTGCGGCCGCTCATCTCGAGCACCATCTTCTGCGACAGGTCGCCCTCGGCCACCGCGCTCAGCACGCGGCCGACCTCCGTCGTCGGCTGCAGCACGTCGGCGATGAGCGCGTTGAGCGCGTCCACCGTGACGGCCCAGCCGCCGGTCGCGCCGGCGAGCGCCACGCGCTCGCCCATCTGCCCCTCGCGGCCCACCGTGCGGCTGACGCGCACGATCTCGTCGGTGAGCCCCGAGTGCAGCCCCGCGACGTCGTCGAACAGGTCGAAGATCTCGGCGACGTCCGGGTCGTTCGAGCGGCCCAGGCGGAAGGTGAAGTCGCCGTCGCGCAGCCGGCGCAGCCCCTCGCGCAGCCGGTCGAGGTCCGAGTCGCGGCCGCGGCGCGCGCCCGTCGCCCCGCCGTTGCCCCGCCGCGCGCCGCGCTCGGGCGCGGCGTCGGTCGCCACCGTCGCCGAGACGGTCAGCTCCGCGGGCGCGACGGTCGCGGGCCGCGCGGGGCGGCGGGCGGCACCGGAGCGGCCGTTGCCGGCGCCGTTGCCGGCGCCATTGCCGCCGCCGTTGCCGTCACCCTGCGCGGCGGACGCGCCGCGGCGGCGGCCTCGACCCGGCGTCTCGGAGGCGCTGCCGTCCCCGGCATCGGTCGCGGCCGCCGAACGCGGGCGCACCCGAATGGCTGCGGCGGGCCGTGCAGCGCCGGCGCGGGGCTTCTGCTTGCGGGCGGGGGACTTCTTGGCGGAGTTGCGAGGACGCACGGTCGGATCCGGGGCAGGATTCGCGGGGCGGGAACGCCCGAGGCCGACCACCCGGAAGGGGCGGCCGGAAAGACGGAAGGCGGCGGGAAAGCTAAGCTCCCACCGAAAACATGCGGTGCATTCCGGGCTCAGCAAGAAAAACGCCAGTCGGGCTCGCTTCCCGCTGCACGCGCCGCATTCCACGGAACATGCGTGACGGCACGCCGCTGCCCAAGGTACCAGCAGCGAGAGAGTGCATTCCGAATCCGGCGGCCCGCACGCCGCCCACACGTCGCGAGAGCGTCCGATGCCACGCCGCGTCCGTCGCGTCAGCCGGTCCGCCACGCGCCTCGCCGTCGGCGCGGCGCTGCTGTCCGTCGCCCTTCCACTGCACGCGCAGGGGCGCATGCAGGCGGCCGCCGCGTGGGAGGCCGGCGGGGCGCTCTCGCGCGCGCCCCTGCCCGACGCGCCATCGCCCGCCGCCTGGACCGACGACGGCCGCCTGGGGGCGGCGCTGCGGCTCGGCGGCGCGCTCG